>JBEVJO010000119.1:0-9251 GCA_040510175.1 Caulobacterales bacterium | reverse complement strand
TGCCGGTGCGACGCGTACGCGCCGGGTCGAAATAGGCGCTTTCAATGAAGATTTCGGTCGTTGCATCTGTCACCCCGCTCAATGTTCCGCCCATGACCCCGCCCAGGCCAAGAGCTTGCTTGTCGTCGGCGATCACGCACATGTCGGCGTTGATCGCGTAAATTTTTCCGTCCAGCGCATCCAGTGCTTCGCCGTCGCGGCCGAGGCGCGCGCGAATGGCGCCGCTCAGCTTTGTCGCGTCGTACACATGCAAGGGCCGCGCCCGATCGAGCGAAATAAGATTGGTGATGTCGACCAACGCGGAAATTGGGCGCAAGCCAACCGCCTCAAGCCGCTTGCGCAGCCATTCCGGCGAGGGGCCGTTTTTCACGCCGCGCATGAAACGTCCAGCGAAAACGGGGCAGGCGTCCGGCGCATCGATTTCGATTTTGATCGGGCAGGGGAACGAACCCTTGATCGCCGCGATTGGTTTGTCCGTCAGCGCGCCAAGTCCGGCGGCTGCGAGGTCGCGCGCGATGCCGGCGACGCCTAAGCAATCAGGGCGGTTCGGCGTGATCTCGACATCGATCACCGGATCGTCGGCGCCGAGGACTTGCGCGGCGGGCGTTCCGACAGCCCAGTCGCCGGTGAGGTCGAGAATGCCATCGGAGTCCGTGCCGGCTTCCAATTCCTTGGCGGAGCACAACATGCCCTCGGAATCGACGCCGCGCACGGGGCGCTTTTCCAAAGTGACGCCGAGGCCGGGCACATAGGCGCCGATCGGCGCGTAGATGGTTTTCATGCCGGCGCGCGCATTCGGCGCGCCGCAGACACTGCGTTTTTCGCCGTCTTGGGTCGCGACCGTGCCGACCTGTAGCTTATCGGCGTTCGGATGCTTCTCGGCTTCCAGCACATGCGCGACCGAAAACGCCGCCAACCTCGCGGCAGGATCGGTGACGCTCTCGACTTCTGTGCCGGTCATGGTCAGCGCGTCGACGATCGCATCCAAGGATGCGCTGGTGTCGAGGTGATCCTTCAGCCAGGATAAAGTGAATTTCATCGTGTCAACTCAAGCCGCCCGCGAGCGACGGAACCATCAGCGGATTGAAGCCGTAATGCTGCAGCCAGCGCATGTCGGCGGCGAAAAAGTCCCGCAAATCCGGCATGCCGTATTTCAGCATAGCGAGCCGATCGACGCCGACGCCGAAGGCGAAGCCCTGCACTTCATCGGGGTCGTAGCCGCAATTGCGCAGCACGTTCGGATGCACCATGCCGCAGCCGAGAATCTCCATCCAGCTGTCGCCTTGGCCGATTTTCACCACGCCGCCGGAGCGGTCGCAGCGCACGTCCATTTCGGCGGACGGCTCGGTGAAGGGGAAATGGTGCGGCCGGAAACGCGCCTCGACTTCGTCCACTTCAAAGAAGGCGCGGATGAAATCCAGTAGGCAACCTTTCAGATGGCCCATATGCACTTCGCTATCGACGACCAGCCCTTCGACCTGATGGAACATCGGCGTGTGCGTCTGGTCGGAATCGTTTCGATAGGTGCGGCCCGGTGCGATGATGCGCACCGGCGGCTTTTGCGCCTTCATCGTTCGGATCTGCACGGGGCTGGTATGCGTGCGCAGCACTTTGCGTTCGCCCTTGGGGTCCGGCGCAAAGAAGAACGTGTCGTGCATGTCGCGCGCCGGGTGGCCGAGCGGAAAGTTCAGCGCGGTGAAATTGTGAAAGTCGTCTTCGATGTCCGGGCCTTCGGCGACGGCGAAACCCATGTCAGCGAAGATCGCGATAATTTCTTCCATCACCTGACTGACGGGATGGATGGCGCCGAGGTTTTTCGGCGCGGCAGGCAATGTGGCGTCGGCTTTTTCAGAGGCCAGCTTGGCTTCCAGCGCCGCGCTTTCGAGGGTCGTTTTGCGTGACGTCAAAGCCGACTGCACCGCGTCCTTCAGGATGTTCATCCCGCGCGCGTATTCGGCTTTTTCTTCCTTGGGGAGTGAGGCGATCTTGCCCATCAATTGCGTGATCTGGCCCGACTTGCCGAGCGCTTCAACGCGCACGGCGTCCAGCGCTTCCAAGGTGGAAGCGCCTTCGACCTTTTTCAGGATTTCAGATTCGAGCGCGTTCAGATCAGACATATCATAGCCTCACATGCGGACATGCGAGGCCGACCGCCCCGCATGCGGGTCAGCCGGAGAAGGATTCGCCGTCGTCGCTGTTAAGCGAGAGCGGCGCGGGCCTTCTCCACGATCGCCTTAAAGGCTTCCGGTTCGCGCACGGCCAGATCGGCCAGAACCTTGCGGTCGATTTCGATCTCGGCTTTGGAAAGGCCGTTCACGAATGCCGAATAGGTCAAGCCGGCGTCGCGGACGGCGGCGTTGATGCGCTGGATCCAAAGCGAGCGGAACTGGCGCTTGCGGACCTTGCGGTCGCGGTAATTATAGACGCCGGCCTTTTCGACGGCAGCATTGGCCGTGCGGAAGGTGTTCTTGCGGCGGCCATAATAGCCTTTCGCTGCTTTGATGACTTTCTTGTGCCGGGCGTGTGCGGTGACGCCCCGTTTTACGCGAGCCATGGTGCGGCTTCCTTGCTCAAATTTCTGCGATTAGCCGTTGGGCATGAACTTCTTGACGCGCGGGGTGTCGGCTTCCGACAGAACGCGCGTGCCGCTGTGCGAGCGGATGAAATTCGCTGAACGCTTGATCATGCCGTGACGCTTGCGCGTCGCGCCGTGTTTGATCAGTCCAGTCGCGGTAAATTTGAAGCGCTTTTTGGCGCCCGACTTCGTCTTCAGTTTCGGCATTTCGCTCTCCTATAAAGGGCTCACGAGCGAGGCTCGGCCCAGGCGTTCAGGCGCAGCCACGGCATGCCGTTTTGGCCGGGCGGCGCGATGAAGGGGGGCGGATACTAGAAAGCCCTTGGGAAGGCAAGGCCGAAAGGGCCGAAACCGGGCATTTTAACCCTGTGAACTGAACCCTCTGGCTTTCCGGCGCAGGGTCAGCCGGGCGAGGGCGCCGGCGTGTTGGCTTGGCCCTTGACGCAAACCACCTTGGCGACCGCCATGTCCCGGCGGAGCAAATCGGCCGTGGGACCATAGTCATCGAAGGTGATCTTGCCGGCGCTTTCGCCGCCGATTGTGCTCTCGGCCTGCACCTCTTTGATAAAACGCACTAAATTGTCGGGATCGGAGGTGAAGATCCGTCCGCGGCGGGGTTGCTCGGCGATTGTGACCCCTACCACCTTGCCGTCGCCGTCGAGGGCGGGTCCGCCGGATAATCCCGCTAAGGTGCCGGACAGGCCGCGGGTGCGGCCAACCTCCGCCCAGGCCAGCACGGGTTCTTCGGTTTGGTAGCGGCCACGGGCCACCAGCCGTTCGCGGCCCATCAAGCGCGACGCCGCTTCGCCAGGGCGCCCTTGCGGATAGCCGACATGAAAGACGGCTTGGCCCTTGCGATACTCTTTCTTCAGTTCCAGCGCCAAAGGGTGCGGCGCGCCTTCGGTGATCAAAGCGGCCAGATCGGCGTAATCGGCCATGATGACTTTGCTGGTCTTGGCCGCCATGCCCGGACCGATCATCAGGCCGACTTCGTCGCAGCCATCGACCACGTGGCGTGCGGTCAACCACAGGCCGTCCGAGGAGATCGCAAAAGCGGAGCCTGAGCTGGACGTCGCGGCGGGCACTTCCACCAAGAGGGATGAATCGACGCTGGTTGGCGGCGCCAGCGCGGCGCCCATGCGGTCGCTGGCGGACGGCGGCGGCGCTTCTGGAGCGTCATAGCCTTCGGCGTTTCGGAACAAAAATACCAAAACAACCCCGAATACCAGGCAATAGACCAAGATGTCGGGAATGAAGCGGCGCATTCAGTTACCCAGAGACAGCGGCGGCGGAAATCAGCCCGACCGCCACTTTGACCGCCACCAGCAGAATGGCGGCGCCGGCTTCGTTGTCCCGGATACGGCGCGGCAAATCGTGCAAAACGAGGTCAACAAAGCGAAACGCGATGAGCTGCAAGATTAACAGCGGCACAGCCCAGATCAGAAGATCATAGAGGCTCACGGCAGAAGCAAGGCACGCCGACAGGGGAATGGCCATGCCGAGAATGACGCCGGCCAGCGCCAAACCGGCCGATGCGTTTTCCCGCTCCCGCAAGAGCTGCAATTCCTTGTGCGGCGTCAGCAGGATGTAGAATGTGACGCCGAAAAAGAGCAGCGCCAAAGTGACCGCGCTGTGCAGCATAAAAAGCGGAAAGCCGGCGATAAAAGCCTGGATCGCCGCGTTCAGGGTGTTCATTGACCCCTGAAAGGCCTGAATGACCGCATCCATGCGCGTTGTCCCCCTACCACCTTCCAAAAGCGGCGCTTCGCCGGTAGCCCCCAAGACCTCGGGGGTCAAGCAGCTTGTACCGCCGAACTACCTGTGCCGGACCCGATTCTGCTGGGGTGACCCATATTAAGCAACGCTTTGGAAAACATTGCTCGTTAAGAAAAAGACGGGGCGTGAAGGTGGTTAGCGACACCGGCGCCGTCTTTTAGACGTTGGACATAACTCGGTATGCGCGCGAACGAACACGAAGCAGGTGATGCCGGCGTAGGTTCGCGCGGCATATGGCTGGGGGTCGGCGGCCCTATCCTGGGGCTGATGCTTGTCATTATCGCCGGATTCCTGACGATGTCCTGGAATGTCGCATATCGGCAAGACCGCAATTGGGTGAAGGACACTCAGAAGCTGGTTGATAGCGCGCTTGATGGGCGCTCCCGCGCTTTGTCCAACACCGTCATGGATTTCGCGTTTTGGAACGACGCCTACCAAGCGATTAGCGTGCGCTGGGATCAGCGATGGATAACGCGAAATTATTATTCGGCGATTGCTGACGGCCTGGTCGTCTTCCGCAAAGATGAACCGGCGCGCTATAGCTGGTTTTCTGAGCTCCATTCTCAATCCGCGGAGGACGCTGCCGCGATTGCTGTGCGAAGCGCCAGTGTATCGCTGCCGCCAGTGCTTTTGTCGCAAGCCGACGAAAAGAACATGCTGCGCACGGGGCTTTCCGTGGTCGCGGGCAAGGTGATTTTGGTCGCGATGGCGCCGGTCAGCCTGGAGAGTGAAGACCAGCGGCGGGCGAACGTGAACCGCCATCCCACGGATTACGTCGTCGCTGTCGATTTTCTCGACCCGTCAGAGCTTATGCAGATCGGTCGGGATTTGGGTGTTGATGGGTTGGCGTTCCGTTCTGGACTATTGAGCGACCGTGAGTCGGCGGAACTCGTATGGTCGCCGCTCTACGATCGATCTGGAAATCTATTGGGCGGCTTGACCTGGCGCAACGTGCGTCCCGGCATGCATGAATTTGCGATCGTTGCGTGGCCGATTGCAATTGGGTTGCTGTTTGCCGGCCTGCTGGCGATTTTCGTAACGCGGCATTTGGTGAAGCGTCAGCTGCAGGTGATGGCGCAGGCGGCGTCGGTTGTCGAAACTGGACGGCTCAAGGCGCAATTCGTGGCGACAATGTCGCACGAATTGCGGACTCCGCTGAACGCGATTATCGGCTATTCGGAACTCATCCACGAAGTGCTGGAAACCGATAGCCCACGCGACAAGGAAGCGCGCGCGGACACTGGCAAAATTAGCGATGCCGCGCGTCATTTGCTGCGGTTGATCAACGAAATTCTGGACCTTGCGCGTATCGATGCAGGCTTCATGCCTGTGCTGATCGATCAAGTGGATGTGTCGCACGCCTTGACTGAGATTCTGGACGTCGTCGAACCGATGGCGCTGGCGCGCGGCAATGCAATCCGCGTGAAGGTCGCCGAAGAAAACCTGACGGTCCTGGCGGATGCCGCCAGACTGTCGCAATGCCTGCTCAACCTCGCCAACAACGCCGTGAAGTTCACGAAGAATGGCGCCATCGAGATCAATGCCGGGCGGACCTACAAAGGCAAACGGGAGTTTGTGGTCTTTGAGGTGAAGGATACCGGCATCGGCATCGAACGCGGCGCGCTTGCCCGTTTATTCACGCCGTTTTCGCAGGTCGATGACACGGCGACGCGTGCGCATGAAGGCGCGGGCCTTGGGCTGTCGATTACGCGCAGATTGGCGCGGGCCATGGGTGGCGATGTCACTGCGGTAAGCGAGCCGGGCAAAGGTTCGACGTTTACGCTATCGCTGCCAGCTGCGGCGGTCGCCCTGGAGCGCGCGGCGTAAGCTAGACGCCGTACAGCGCCATGACGATGCCGGCCATCAGCGGCGGCAAAAAGATCGCGGTCGAAGCCAATGCGGCCACGCGCTTTTTCTTTTTTCCGCGTGGGTGAACGCGCGCGCCGCCCGCGACTGCCGTCGCGCTTTGCGGCATCACCACAAACCGGGCCAGCATGAAACCGGTGGCGGATAGCGCCATTGAAACGGCGCCGCCTACGGCTCCTCCGAGCAAGGCCAAGGTCGCGCCGCCGAGCGCGAGGCCGGCCACTTTCATATGACCGGATCGGATGGCCATGCGATTAAAGCGGTCGGCGCGCGAATAATCGAACAGCTGGAACGCTAAAGGCCCGACGATGCCGGTGAGGTACAGGCTGGCGCCGCAGGCGACTGCGCCCAGGGCCGCGCCGATCGGCGCGAGAAACTTCAGCGCCGCGACCACTTCAATCATTGCCGGCTCCCCAACACACAAAGGGCCATGATCGCCCCAAAAGAATCGACGGATACTTCAATGATTCGCGGCAATTAGCCCAATCGTTCCGGCGCCGCAGCGAAAGTCCGCACGAAATTTGGGGCGCGCCCAATTTTCACCGCTTATTAACCTGATCAGTCCAGTCGCCGATCGCTTTAAAAGGGGCTCTGAATTGAATCGGTTACGCGCGGGCGCGGCCATCGCCGCCAGCGTCATATTATCTGTGATGATGCTCGCCAGCTGCCAGACCACGGGCGGCGGGCGGTCGCGCTCGGGCGACGCGATCATGGATCAGCCGGTGAGTGATCGCTTGCGGCAGACGATTGCCTCCTTTGTCAACGAACCAGAGCGATGCCAGGAAATATTGAACTATAGCGGCGTGCGGGTGTCCCGCGTGGCGGATGAGGCGCCGCAACGGGGCTGCGGTCTCAGCGGGGCCGTCAAATATCAGGGCGTGGATTACAAGTTTACCGACATGACCCGCGTTTCATGCCCCATGGCGAGTGCGCTGGCGGTGTGGGAACGCCAAATCGTCGCCCCCGCCGCTGCGCGCTATTTGCGCTCTCCGGTGGTCAAGGTGGATATAATGGGCAGCTATGCCTGCCGGACCCGGAACTCGAAACCGGGCGCGCCGATGAGCGAACACGCCACCGGCAACGCCGCGGACATTGGCGGTTTTCAATTACGTGACGGCACGAAAATCGTCGTCGAGCAGGATTGGCGCAAGGGCAGCGCGGAAGCGGAGTTTCTGCACGAAGTGCGGACCAAGTCTTGCGATCTGTTCAATGCGGTTTTGAGCCCGGACTATAATTACGCCCATCGCAATCACCTGCATTTTGATTTGGGGCGCGACAGGCTATGCCGCTGATGCGTGCTGTGGCGAGGAGCGTTCGATGATTACCGTTACGA
This sequence comes from Caulobacterales bacterium, assembly GCA_040510175.1. GTDB lineage: Bacteria > Pseudomonadota > Alphaproteobacteria > Caulobacterales > Aquidulcibacteraceae > JBEVJO01. The sequence continues at coordinate 1,701 of JBEVJO010000119.1, read as the reverse complement.
GCTATGACTGGGTGCCGGACTTCGCAAAAGGCCTTGTCCGCGACTTGCGCGTGCGCTGGGCGCTTGAGGAAGCAGGGCTTCCGTATCGCCAGAAGCTGATCAGTCACCAAGATAAGATGACGCCCGGGCATCGCGCCGTGCAACCTTTCTCGCAAGTGCCGGTCTATGAAGATGACGATGTCGTGCTGTTCGAATCCGGCGCTATCTTGCTCCACATTGCCCGCAAGAGTGACGCGCTGTTTCCTGCAGACGAAGCCGGGCGCTCGCGCGCGACCCAGTGGGTGTTCGCCGCTTTGAACTCGATCGAGCCCTTCATCATGCATCTGCTGGAGGTCGATGTTTTTCGCAAAGGCGATTCATGGACCAAGGAACGCCGGCCACAGGCTGTCGCGGCTGTTGAAAAGCGCTTGAATGATCTGGCCGAACGTTTGCAGGGGCGCGAATGGCTTGAGGACCGGTTTACGGTGGGCGACCTCGCCGTGGCGACGGTGCTGCGGATTCCCCGTCATACCGATCTGGTGAAAGACCACCCCGTTCTTGCGCCCTATCTGGCCAAGTGCGAAGCCCGGCCGGCGTTTCAAAAGGCCTTGGCCGATCAGCTGGCGTCCTTCAAGGATAAGCCGTAAGGCGATGCGCGGCGTTTATTGAAGGCACGACATGGGCGGCAGATTTTTGCGCGCGGGCGACCGGCTCTGCGTCGCCAGTCACAATCAGGGCAAGGTGCGCGAGATCGGCGATCTGATCCGGCCCTTTGGCGTGTCCGCAATGTCAGCGGGCGAATTGAGTTTGCCCGAGCCAGAGGAAACCGAAACCACCTTCATCGGCAATGCGCTACTGAAAGCGCGCGCTGCGGCGCAAGGCGCAAAACTGCCTGCGCTGGCCGATGATTCCGGTCTGGTTGTGCCCGCGCTGGATGGCGCACCAGGAATTTATTCGGCGCGCTGGGCTGGGCCGGAAAAGGATTTCAACCTCGCCATGCGGAAGGTTGAAGACGCGTTGCAGTCGAAAGGCGCGACGGATCGCTCCGCTTATTTTATCTGCGCGCTAGCCTTGGTGTGGCCGGATGGCGAAGAAGCCGCGTTCGAAGGCCGCGTCGACGGAGTCCTGATCTGGCCGCAGCGCGGCGGCAAAGGATTTGGCTATGACCCGATCTTTAAGCCTGAAGGGTTTTCAATTACCTTCGGCGAAATGGACCCGGACAAAAAGCACGCCATGAGCCATCGCGCCCGCGCCTTCGCACAATTGGTCGAGGCGTGTTTTGAACGCTAACGCCCCGGCGCCAAATCCACGCGGCGTTTACGTGCATTGGCCGTATTGCGCGCGCATTTGCCCCTATTGCGATTTCAACATCTACAAAGATAAAGGCGGCGACGAAAAGCTTGTCGAAGCCATGATCACCGACATTCGCGAGCATGCAACGCGCATGGATAAACATGCGGCGACCAGCATCCATTTCGGCGGCGGTACGCCGTCTTTGCTCTCACAGCAGGCGGTGCAGACCATCATTCAAACGATCGACGACGCATTTGGCCTCGCCGAAGGTGCAGAAATTGCGCTGGAGGCCAATCCGGATGGCTTCACGCTGGAGCGCGCGCGTGATTTTCGCGCAGCCGGAATCAACCGGCTATCACTTGGCGTACAATCCTTTGACGATGCCGCGCTGAAAGCGCTCGGCCGCACGCATGACGCAGCGCAGGCGCT
>JBEVJO010000118.1:0-6575 GCA_040510175.1 Caulobacterales bacterium | reverse complement strand
TCAATCCCAAATCCTGCCGCGTCTCATTCAAGGTGCCGAGGCCGAGATCACGGCCGCGCTGAATATTGATCGCGGCCAAATCGATGCCTGCCGGCGGATCGACCAGGAAATTGCGCAGATCGTCGACGATGCGCGCGTCCATCGCCTGAGACGGGTCCGACGCCAGATGCCGCAAAAAGCCATCCGTGCCGCCGCCGAGGGCATAACTGGGGGCGTCAAGAAAAAACGTATCCTTCAGCGTCAGTTCCGGCCCCGTCACCGCGCCGTGATTGTCGATGCGTTCGGTCTCCGCCGACACGATGGAATGGCCGAAGCGAAACGCTGCGCCAGCGAATTCCAAAGTAATGCGCGGATCTACTTTCGCATTGTAGCCGTGATAGGGATCGATGGCGGTTTTGCCCAATAAATGCGGCAAAAACTCATCATAAGTGATGTTGGCGATCTCGGCGCCGACGATCGCCCGCGCCTGCTGATAGAGCTGATCGCCCGTGAGTTTCGGATTCGCTTTGTGCAGTAGATCGACTTGATAATTGTGCTCGCGCACGAACAGAGTCTGCAACGCCGTCAGCGACGGATTTTCCTGCACACGCACATCGCCGGCCACATAGGCGCCGTTGACCAGCGGCAGATTATTGCCGGCCGAAATCTTCATATGGCCGTCCGCCGTGCGCAGGCTCGCGGCGGTCGTGGCATTCGAGCCATACACCATCGAACCGTCCAGCCACCCGGTGACGGAATTCACCGCCGTCGCGGGATGGGCGGCATCCGTTCCGGTTTTGGGATCAATCACCGCGCGCGTCATGGCGATGGTTTGTCCAGGAAACAGCGGATCACTTTGTGGAACGCTAATGTCGATGTGCGTCTTGCCGTCTGATTTGGCCAAATCCAGATCGTGATCGATGAACTGGCCCCAGGCATACATCATGCCGGATAGGCCCTCTTTATTGGCGACATTCGCATCGCCCTGACCCACCACGATATTGCTGATCAATCGGGGATTAGGGCCGCTGACGAGGGAAGAAACGCCATCGGCGTAATGCGCATCGCCGATGCGCGCGAATATGGTGTTCGGCGAGTCGAGCAGAAGGTTGGCCCGGTTGTTGCCGGAACCGTCAATCGAGCGGTATTGCATGTCAGTCTCCGTGAGAATGGGATGACGCGACAACGCTTCACGCAGGTCTCAACGCTTTTTCGGAAAAATCACGCGGCCAGAGACACACTCAATCCGGCGCAGATTCGGTCCTAATTCACTAGACCTAGTATGTCGAGAATTATTCACAGCGATCTGCAGTTGAGCCGCAGCGCGGCGATCACTCGCTCCGGTGAGCAATCAAATCGCTTTCACATATTGGATGAAATCGCTTTTGGCGGCGATCCTGTCATAGAGCGCCTGCGCCGTTGTGTTGCTCTCTTGCGTTTGCCAGTAGAGCCGGCCGCAGCCCTGCGTGCGCGCGAAATCCGCCACCGCTTCGATCAATTGCCGCGCAACGCCTTTGCCCCGCGCCGCTTCAGCGACGAATAGGTCTTCCAGATAGCAATAGTACGTTTCGGCCCAAGTCGAGCGGTGAAGGACAAAAGCCGTAAAGCCAAGCCAAGTTTCATCTTGTTTTGCAGCGAGAATATAGACCGGCTCCGCGTCATCAAAGAATCGCTCCCAAGTCAGATCGGTGATCGCATCCGGCAAATCGCATTTGTAGAATTTCAGATAACCACGCCAGAGCGGCAGCCATTTGGCTTTCTCGTCCGGGGACGGAGGAAGAATGCTCACGCTCATTGGCTAGCCCACACAATCCGCGCGATCCATGACACGTTCGCCAACTCGATCTCGCGCGGCGGGTACGCAGGATTCAGCGACAACAGCTCCACCTTCTTTGCGCTCATGCGACCCAACTGCTTGGCCATCACTTCGCCGCCGGTTGTTTTCACCACCACGCGATCGCCGCGCCGCGGCTGCGCGTCGGGCGACACCACGATGCGATCACCGGCGCGATAGACCGGCTCCATGGAATCGCCGGTGATCTCCAGCGCATAGACGTCATCGCTCTCCAGACCAGGAAAGCGCACTTCGTCCCAGCCCTGTCCCGCTGGAAATCCGGAATCGTCGAAATAACCGTCGGCGCCGGCCTGCGCGAAACCGATCAAGGGCACCGCTTTGCCCGAGATGCGGCCCATGGATCGGGCGGGTCCTTCAGTGAGGATGGCGAATGCCTCAAAGCTTTCACCCACAGCTTCCAGCGCCTTGGCGACGCTTTCGGTGGAGGGCCAGCGCGGCTTGTCGCCGTCCGCCGCCCGCTTGGATTTGTTGAAGGTGGTAGGATCCAGCCCGGCCTGCTTAGCCAGGCCGGAGGGCGTCAGATTGTGCCGCGCCGCTAAGGCATCCACCGCCGCCCAGATTTGTCCGTGTTTCATGACCCGCGCCGGATTGAGGACTATGAGCCCACGGTATAGGATTAAATACCTAATTCATGCAAGCATCAATTTTTGCGGTGACGTCGCTGGCGAAGCGCCCGGCCGCCCCATAGTCTATCCGCAAATATGAGGGAGCAAACGATGCCGCGCTATACGATGGTGGTGATGACCAACCCCAAACCGGGTCAGGAAGAAGAATTCAACCATTGGTACACAAACATCCATCTGAAGGAAGTCTGTGAAGTGCCGGGCATTAAATCCGCGCGCCGCTTCAAACACAGCCGCGGCCTTCCGGAAGGCGCCGGCCTCGACGCCATCAAGACCGGCACCGAATATCTCGCGCTCTACGAAATCGAGACCAACAATATCGACGCCGTTTTAAAAAGCCTGACGGACAGCGTCGACAAAATGAACATGACGGACTCGATGCAGATGCGCGGCCTCGCCGAATTCTACGAAGAGATCGCCGCCTATCCGCGCTGAGCTTAAGGCTCATCCGCCCGCAGCAGGAAATTCCCATGCAAGGTGGCGATCGGATCAAAGCGGTTCGATTGCCATGCTTCGGCGCGCGCATTGGCGATGCGGCGGCCCAGCCGTGAAATATGCGCGCGTGCATAGGTATCGACCGGGCGGCCGCTGCGCAGATAGCTCACGGTGACGTCGATCGTCTTGGGCGCCCGTTTGACGCCGCTTGTGGCCGTCACCTGCGCGATGGCGACGATCTCAAGCAGGGCGCCGATGACTCCGCCATGCAAAGCCGGCGGATTTGGCCGGCCAAGCAGATGCTCGGAATAGGGCATGACCAAAGTCAGCTCATCCCCCTTCACTTCAAAGTCGATTCCCAAAAACCGCGCATAGGGAATGCGCGCGATCGAGGCGGCGACGGCGTCCGGCTTCAAAGCATCATCCATCACGCGATCCCCGAGGCGTGCGGGCCAGCAGCTTCGACGTCATATCCTTTATGCTCTTCGCCTAGCAAAATGAACGCGCCCGACGCTGTCGCAATGGGATCATCCTCACTGTCGTGATAGGCCCAACCGCGCACGAAACAGATGCTGCGCGTCACCTTGTAGCAATGCGCCATGCAGAAAATTTCGCGCCGCGGTTCCGCCGGCCGCATATAATCGATGCGCAGATCAAGCGTGACCATCGGCAGGAATTTCCCGAGCGCCGCTTGCACCGCCCCACCGCAGGTATGATCCAGCGTGGTGGTCAGCACACCGCCCGCAATGACGCCGGTATCTGAATCGCCGACCAGATCCTCGCGCCACGCGACTTTCGTCCAGGCCTTGCCGTGCTCCAGCTTCAGGAATTTGATGCCCAGAGCTTCGGTTTGCGGAATGCTGATGAACGGCCCCTTGGCGAAGGCCGCGCGCAATTCCGGGTCATCGATTTGCACGGCCTGGGCGAAGGGTGTGGAAGCGCCATAGTCTGTCATGGCTGCACTTTCGACCGGCGCGGCGCGGCTGGCAAGCGCCTCTTCGCAAATGCAAAACGCCGCCGGGGATGCCGGCGGCGTTTCAATTCTTGAAATTTGGGCCGGGCTATTCAGCCGCTTCCACGTCCTCGCGCACATTGGTGCGTTCGGCGATACGGGCGGACTTGCCGCGGCGCTCGCGCAGATAATACAGCTTGGCGCGGCGCACTTTGCCGTGGCGCACAACTTCGATGCTGTCGATCGCCGGCGAGTTGATCGGGAACACGCGCTCCACGCCTTCGCCGAAGGAAATTTTGCGAACCGTAAAGGTCTCGGAGAGGCTGCGGCCGTCGCGGGCGATGCAGACGCCTTCAAAGGCCTGAACGCGTTCGCGGTCGCCTTCGGAAATCTTCACCTTCACGCGCAGCGTATCGCCTGGGCGGAAGGACGGCGTTTTGCGGCCATTCAAGACCCGCGCGACTTCTTCCTTGTTCAGGGCATCGATAATGTTCGTCATGGCTCGCCTCTGTATTTCCGTTCCGAAAAGGCGGCCCACAAATCCGGCCGGACCTTTTTGGTCAATTCTTCCGCCTGCGCCTTTCGCCAAGCGCGGATGCGCGCGTGGTCTCCGGACAAAAGCGGCTCCGGGATTGATCGGTCCTCCCATTCCCGCGGCCGGGTGTAGTGAGGATATTCGAGCAATCCGCCCTCAAAACTCTCTTCGTCGCCCGATTCCGGCTTGCCCATGGCGCCTGGCAAGAGCCGGACGCACGCCTCCAAGAGACACTGCGCCGCCGCCTCACCGCCCGACAGGACGAAATCGCCAACCGAGACCTCTTCCATGCCGCGCCCTTCAATGACGCGCTGATCCAGACCTTCGAAACGGCCGCAAAACAAAATGACGCCAGGGCCCTGGGAAATATCCCGGACCCGGCGCTGCGTCAGCGGCGCCCCACGAGGGCTCAAATAGATCAGTGGCCGGTCCGCCCGGTCCACGGAATCGATCGCCGCCGCCGCCACATCGGGCCGCAAGACCATGCCTGGTCCGCCGCCTGCCGGCGTGTCGTCAACGGAGCGGTGCTTATTACGCGCGAATTCGCGTATGTCCACAGTTTCTAGCGACCAAACGCCCTGAGAAAGGGCGGTTCCGCACAGAGAAATCCCTAATAAGCCCGGAAAGGCCTGGGGAAACAGGGTGAAGACGGTCGCGGCGAAGGCCATTGGGACGAAAGCCTGATCACTAAAATTGGAATTGTCAGGCCAGACGCGGCTTATGCCAGTGGTCAAAGGTCGCGGGCAGGCCCTGGCTTTCTGTGCGCTCTTTCCCAAGCTGCGCGCAAGAGCTACCAAATGGCCGAGTCACCAAGCGGGGCGCACGGACGCCGCGCCCATTTCTATTTTTGAGCCTGGGACGCCAAATGCGCAGCGGCGCCGATCTGTCAGCCAGCCAAGACGGCGCGGGACCAGAGCCTGTGCGCGCCATAAGCGTGCTGCCGTTGGCGGCGGTCACATTCGTCTCGTTGCTGGGCTTCGGCATCTTCATCCCGGTGTTTCCGTATTACGGACGGGCGCTGGACGCGCATGACGGGGCCGTCACCCTGACCATGGCGGCCTATTCGCTGGGACAGTTCATTTCCGCGCCGTTCTGGGGCCAGTTGTCGGACCGCTACGGCCGCAAGCCTATCCTGATCGCCGGCACCTGCGCCGCGACGCTGGCCTATTTCTTCGTGGCCAACGCCCAGAGCATCGAGATGCTGTTCGCGGCGCGCCTGTTCGGCGGCCTGATGGCGGGGAATATCGCCGCCGCCTTCGCCGCGGCCTCGGACATCTCCACGCCGGCCAGCCGCGCCAAGACGATGGGCATGCTTGGCGCTGCGTTCGGGCTGGGCTTCATCGTCGGCCCGGCGGTGGGCGGCTTGATGGCCGGCCCCCATCCCACGCTGGCCTCGCTCTCGCACGTCGCCTACGCTTCGGCCGCGATGAACGCTTTGGCGGCGCTCGCCACCTTGTTCATTTTCCGTGAGACGCTGAAATCGCACGACCGGGCCACCACCTCACGTGCGCCGCGCCTTTCAGTGCTAAAAGGCCGTCCACGTCTGCAGACGCTCACCGTCGCGTCGCTGATGATGACCGTGGCCTTTGGGATGATGGAATCCTGCATGGGTCTTTTGGCGGCCGACCGGTTTCATTGGTCGCCGCAGGACCTAGGCATGTTGTTTCTGGTCGTCGGCGTTTTAAGCGTCGGCATGCAAGGCGGCGCGATCGGAAAACTTTCCGCGCGGTTCGGCGAAGGCCATCTGTTGATCGGCGGCCTTATCGTGATGACGCTGGGGTTGGCCGGGGTTGGACTCGCGCAGACATCGTTGCATGCCTATCTGGCGGCGGCGTTTTTGGCCGTTGGATCAGCGGTCACGAACCCAACCCTCACGACCCTCTCAAGCTTCGAGGCGTCGGAGAACGAACGCGGCGGCGTGCTCGGCGTCGTGCAATCGGCGGCGTCGCTGGGCCGTGTAATCGGGCCCGCCATGGCCGGAACGCTTTATGCGGTGCTAGGCCAGGCCGCGCCATTTTTGATCGGCGCCGCGCTCTCTACTTTGTGCGCACTCATGGTCATGCGGGCGCTCGGCGGTGTGGGCGCAACGCGCGAGCACAAGATCTAACCTTCTTCCGCGTCGTCCTCATCCGGCAACGCATTTGGTCCGAGGCCCGGCGGCGGATTGAGCACAATCCGCCGAGCCGAAAAATCAAG
>JBEVJO010000117.1:0-9712 GCA_040510175.1 Caulobacterales bacterium | reverse complement strand
GCCAAATCGGCGCCAGCGAAACAACCCGGGGTCAGTGGCGATGGAGCCGCCACCACAGTTCGCGATGCGTTGCGGGACGCCATGGCTGAGGAAATGCGGCGTGATCCGACGGTGTTTTTGATGGGTGAGGAAGTCGGCCAGTATCAGGGCGCCTATAAGGTGTCGCGCGGTCTGCTTGAGGAGTTCGGACCAAAGCGTGTCGTAGATACTCCAATCACGGAGCATGGATTTGCGGGAGTTGGCGTCGGGGCGGCGTTCACCGGTCTGCGGCCGATCGTTGAGTTCATGACGTTCAATTTCGCGATGCAGGCCATCGACCAAATTATAAACTCGGCCGCCAAGACTTTGTATATGTCCGGTGGTCAATTAGGATGCCCGATTGTCTTTCGTGGCCCCAACAGCGCCGCGGCGCGCGTTGGCGCCCAGCACAGCCAAGATTTCTCCGCTTGGTATGCCCAAATTCCTGGCCTCAAAGTCGTTGCGCCCTATGACGCCGCCGACGCAAAAGGCCTTTTGAAATCGGCTATCCGGGATCCAAACCCCGTGATCTTTCTCGAACATGAATTGATGTATGGCGACACGTCTCTGGTGCCCGCGGATCCGGACTGGACTGTTCCGATTGGCCTCGCCCTTGTGCGGCGCGAGGGAACAGATGTCACGATCACCGCGCATTCCCGTATGGTGAAGTTTGCGCTGGCTGCAGCCGCCACGCTTGACGAACAAGGCATCTCTGCTGAAGTGGTTGATCTGCGAAGCTTGCGTCCGTTGGACACCGATACGGTGGTCAAGTCGGTGATGAAAACCAATCGTCTTGTTTGCGCTGAAGAGGGCTGGGGGCCGTGCGGTATTGGCGCTGAAGTGATCGCCCGCGTGGTAGCTGACGCGTTCGATTATCTGGATGCGCCTCCGGCGCGGGTGCATCAGGCGGATACACCGTTGCCCTACGCCGCCAATCTTGAAACTTTGTCATTGCCGAGCACTGACGACATTGTTGCAGCAGTGTTGAAAGTGTGCGGCCGGACTTAAGCATGACTTCCCGCCGAGCGGAGAGCATCATGACCGAAGGCGAAATTCTGGAGCGACTGGTTGATTTTGCGGATCTCACGCTAAATGGGATCGGCGTTTTTTTTACCGTAATCTCGGCTTATGCCGCTGCGCTCTATTACTTTGTGAATCGAAGCGCTTTTTTGGGACGGCTCGTTGCTTTCGTCTTTTTCAGTGTGACGCTGGGAATTCTTGTTTTGTTGTTCGTGGGCAGCGCGCAACTTCAAGGTGCTTTGATCGTCACGCTTTCGGATCTGTCGAAGACCACGCCGCTGACTGCGGCGGGAGCTGCAGCTATAGCGAACGCGACTGCGACCTTTGGCGGGTTGAGCACTGACGCCTGGTTGCGCCTGGCGATGCTTGTCGGATTTGGCGCGGCTTATATCACGCTGTTTTATCTTACCCTGTTTCACAATTGGCGATTCGATGCGGAAGGGCGCGTAATTCCGCCCTCAGAGGTGACCGATGACGATTGAAATTCTCATGCCTGCGCTGTCGCCAACCATGGAAGAAGGCGCTCTAGCAAAATGGCTCGTAAAGGTCGGCGATAAGGTGAAGGCCGGAGATGTGTTGGCTGAAATCGAAACCGATAAAGCCACCATGGAAATCGAAGCCGTCGACGAAGGTGTTGTCAGCAAAATTTTGATTCCAGAAGGATCGCAGGGCGTCAAAATCAACACGCCAATCGCTACGTTAAGCGACGACGCTGAGGAAGCCGCTCCCGCTGTGAAATCGAAGCCCGCGCCGTCTGCGCCCAAGGCTGCGCCGCCGCCCGCTCAGCCGGAGACAGAGGCTATAGCGAAACCGACCGCTTCGGCGGCGCCACCAGCCAAAGGCGACCGGCTTAAAGCGTCTCCTTTGGCGCGCAAACTGGCGGCGGCTTCAGGCCTTGATCTTGCTTCGGTGAAGGGCAGCGGTCCCGGTGGCCGCATTGTCAAGGCTGACCTCAACGGCGCGAAGAAAATGGTCGGCGAATCAAAGGCGGAAGAAGCCGGTCCAGCCGCCGCTCCGGGCTTGCCTGCTTTAACGCGCGGCGTGCCGGCGATGCCGGTGAAATCGCTTGAGGCGTTAGGCATCCCAAGCGGGTCCTATGATCTGGTTCCGCTGGACGGGATGCGCCGCACGATTGCGAAGCGATTGACGGATAGCTTCCGCGACATTCCCCATTTCCCGCTGAACATCGATCTGGAAATCGACCGCCTTTTGGAAATCCGGAGCCGGGTTAATGCGGCGCTGACGAACCGTAACATCAAGGTTTCAGTGAATGACTTTGTCATTCGCGCCGCAGCGTTAGCGCTCAAAGCGGTGCCCGCAGCAAATGCAAGCTTCAGCCCGGAAGGCATCGCTTTACATCATCATGCGGACATTGCAGTCGCAGTGGCGATTGACGGCGGTCTCATCACGCCAATTGTACGGCAGGCCGAAACCAAGGGCTTGGCGCAGATTGCAACCGAGATGAAGGATCTCGCCGAGCGCGCTCGCGCCAAAAAACTCAAGCCACATGAGTATCAAGGCGGGACGTTCTCGATTTCCAACTTGGGGATGTACGGGATCAAGTCGTTTTCATCGATCATCAACGAGCCGCAGGGCGCGATTATGTCGGTTGGCGCGGGTGAAAAAAGGCCCGTTGTGCACGGAGATCAATTGGCGGTGGCCACGGTGATGACGGTGACGCTCACGTGCGATCACCGCGTGGTTGACGGCTCGATCGGCGCGCAATTCATTCAGGCCTTTAAAGTGTTTATCGAAGACCCGACGGCGATGTTGGTTTAGCGGGTCGCGGGCACAGCGTTCGACGCCCCCTGCATTTGCTTGAGTAGTTTTTCGGTCGAGACGTAATCTGTTTTGCCCGAGCCCAAGACGGGAATGTGGTCGACGACGATGACGCGGCGCGGCAGCTGCAATTCCGGCCAGCCGGACGCTTTGGCGAATGCGATAAGGTCTTGCCGGTCCGCAGCTTTGTGGTCGGTCAACAGAATGATTTGTTCGCCCCGGCGTTCGTCGCCTATCGCCAGCGCCGCGTGCGCGTGATCCGGCCATAATTTGGCGGCGTGCGCTTCAACGGCGTTCAGCGACACCATTTCTCCGGCGATCTTGGCGAAACGCTTCAACCGTCCGGCGATGGTCACAAAACGTTGGTCGTCTACGGTGACCACGTCGCCGGTGTCATGCCAGCCTCCTTCGGGCGGGTCGATTTTGCCGTCGTCACCGATATAGCCCGTCATGACGTTGGGCCCGCGTATAAGCAACCGGCCGCCTTCATCAATGCCCGGCACGGTCTCCAGCTTGAAATGAATCCCTGGCAGAAATTGACCGACCGTGCCTGGCCGGTTCCTATTCGGATCGTTGACACAGACGACGGGCGACAACTCGGTGGCGCCATAGCCTTCGACAATCGAAACACCAAAGCGATCCATCATTATACGCCGGGTTTCATCCCGCACGCGTTCAGCTCCGCAAACGACGAATTTCAAGGACGAGAGTTCGCCGTCCGCTGCGGCGCGCGCGTATTGGCTGACAAAAGTATCCGTCGCCAAGAGCACGTTGGCGCCGGTTTCCTTGATGAGTTCCGGAATCTGCTTGTGATGTAGGGGGGAGGGATACTGAAAGGTCCGAATGCCGGTGAGCAGTGGAAGCAATACGCCGCCGGTCAATCCAAAGCTGTGAAACACCGGTAGTGGGCTGAAAAAGACCCAGTTCTTGTCCAAAGCAATGTGAGAACGGATTTGCTCGACATTCGCGACAAGGTTGGCGTGGCTTAATGTGACAGCTTTCGGCGCGCCCTCCGCGCCGGAGGTAAACAGGATCGCTGCGGTGCTATCCGGATGTGCGAGCGCTTGCAGTGGCGCAAAGCGGGCGCGCAGCGCGCCGGTCAGCTTGTCCCAAAGGTTGAGACTGGCGCGCACATCTTCCAGGTAAACGACGCGCCGCTTTTCGCCCAAATGGGCGATCGTATCTTCGAATTTTCCTGCTTCGACGAATTTACGCGACGTCAGAATGGTTTGGACGTCGGCCACATCGCAGGCCTGTGACAGGTTGTGGGCGCCGGCGGTAAAGTTCAGCATTGCCGGCACGCGGGCTGTGAATTGCAGCGCGAAGAAGGTCACCACCGTTCCGACGCTGTTTGGCAGAAAGACGCCGACATTCTCGCCCTCTTTGGTGAAACTCGCGAGCTTCCGGCCAAGCACGGTGGCAGCGAGAATCAACTGATCATAGGTGAGCACCCGGCGATCATGGTCCTCAAGGATGGGTTTCGGGCCGCCGACGGTCGCGCGCGCGTCCAGAAGCGCCTGAATGAGGCTTCTTCGGGTTCGGGAGACGTCAAATGCCTGGGGCGCCTGCTGTGGCTCTTCCATGGGCTCGGGCATTGTTCCTGCGGGGTTTCCTCTAAAGCACAGCCTAGGGGGCTTTTGCATGCATGGAAAGATAGCTGCCTTCCTTGGTCAGCCTTGCGGTTCCGGGCCGATTTCGCCATGTTCCGGGCATGGTTACGCTGATTGATACCCGGGGCGCGCCCCAACCTAAGCCGCAGAGCGGCGAGGCTGCCTTTAAGGTTAATGTTGAGCGCGTTCGCCATCCTGAAAAGCGAGATCGGGCTGAAAGCCCACATCTGAAGAAGCCGGATTGGATCCGGGTTCGGGCGCCGACGTCCCGTGGTTACGAAGAAACGAAGCAAATTGTCCGTGAACGCGGGCTGTTCACCGTTTGCGAGGAGGCGGCCTGCCCCAATATCGGCGAGTGCTGGTCGCAGAAGCACGCCACGTTTATGGTGCTCGGTGACACCTGCACGCGCGCTTGCGCCTTCTGCAATGTGCGCACTGGGTTGCCAGGGCCGCTGGACGCTGATGAGCCGCGTAAGGTTGCGGAGTCGGTGGTGCTGATGGGCCTAAAGCACGTGGTCATCACTTCGGTGGATCGGGATGACCTTGATGACGGCGGGGCGGCGCACTTTGCTCAGGTGGTGACAGAGATTCGAAAGGCTTCGCCGAGCACGACGATTGAAGTTTTGACTCCAGACTTCCTTCGCAAAGACGGAGCCGAAAATCTCCTGATCGATTCTGGCCCGGATGTCTTCAACCACAATCTCGAAACTGTGCCGCGCTTGTACCTGAAAATTCGTCCCGGCGCCCGTTACTATCATTCGATCCGCTTGCTTGAGCGCGTGAAGGCCCGCGCGCCGAAACAATTCACCAAATCCGGCTTGATGGTCGGCTTGGGCGAAACTCGCGAAGAAATCATGCAGGTCATGGATGACATGCGTAGCGCAGGGATCGACTTCCTCACTATTGGTCAATACCTGCAGCCGACGCGGAAGCATGCGCCGATCGATCGCTTCTGGACTCCCGAGGAATTCAAGGGATTGGAGGCTGCGGCCTATGCCAAGGGCTTTCTGTTGGTGTCCGCTACGCCACTGACTCGTTCGAGTCATCACGCCGGCGAGGATTTCGCTAAGCTGCGAGCGGCCCGCAACGCCCATATGGCAAAGGCGCCGCGCAAGTCGTGAGCCTGCTGGAAGTTGAACGGCGCGTAGCGCATCAGCCGACGGATTTATTTAACTTAGTCGGCGATGTACGCCGATACCCCGAATTCATTCCCTGGATTAAAGCGATGCGGGTGAGTCAGATAAAAGAAGAGGGGCCTAAGACCCGATTCCTCGCCGAAGCGCTCGTTGGCTTCAAAATGATCCGGGAGCGCTTTTCTACGTGGGTTGCCCGCGATGCCGAAGCTCTTTCGATTGCCGTCGATCTGCATTCTGGGCCATTCAAGGTTCTCCAGAATCGCTGGAAGTTCTTGCCGGACGGTCGTGGAACGCTGGTAAAGTTCGCGATCGATTTCGAGTTTTCGAGCAGCCTCTTGCAGATGGTGCTCAGCGCCAACAAAGATATTGCCGCGCAGATGATCATGGACGCCTTCATTCGAGAGGCGGACCGGCGTTATGGGCATCAATCAGCGATAAGTTGACGCGCTAAATTCAGCGCTTCGCGGACGGTTTGTATTCTGATTTCTCCGCGTCCGAGTGCGCCAAAGCGTTTCTCTACGTGCAGTGTCCTCGCCGCAGTTGCCGCAGCGAGGTGGACAAGTCCCACCGGTTTTTCCGCGCTGCCGCCGCCAGGCCCAGCAATGCCCGTAACTGCGACTGCGATGTTGGCTTGGGAGGCGAGAAGGGCGCCCGCAGCCATGGCGAGCGCCACCTGTTCGCTGACGGCGCCGAATTGCGCCAGCATAGCTGGCGGCACATTGAGCAGTTCCAATTTTGCTTCGTTGGAATAAGTCACGAAGCCGCGCTCGACAACGTCGGACGAGCCAGCGATCTCCGTTAACAAGCCAGCGATTAGCCCGCCCGTGCAACTTTCCGCGGTGGCAATGCGCTTCTGTGCGGTGCGCATGTCCTGCAAAAATTCAGTGGCTAGCGCCAGCATCTCATCAGAGAACATCCTGGCTGTTCCTCAGAGCTTTATAGTGACGGACGCTTGAGCGGCGAGACCTTCTTGGCGTCCCAGAAAACCTAAACGCTCGGTCGTCGTTGCTTTAACGCTCACGGCGTCGAGCGGTAGACCGAGCACTTCAGCGGTGCGACTCCGCATCGCCTCGCGATGCGGCCTCACCTTCGGCGCTTCGCACATGATGGTCAGGTCCACGTTAATAATCGAGCCGCCGCGTGCCGATACTCTGTCGGCGGCGAATTTCAGGAAGTGTGCCGAATCCATGCCGCGCCATTTCTCGTCCGATGGTGGAAAGTGATCGCCTATATCACCCTCGGCAAGCGCGCCGAGGAGGGCATCGGTCAAAGCGTGCCATGGCGCGTCCGCGTCGGAATGACCGACGAGTCCTGCGCTATAGGGTACTTTGACGCCGCACAGGGAGACGTGATCGCCCGGCCCGAAGGCATGCACGTCAAACCCGGAACCGGTCCGAAAGACAGCGTTGGACAAGAGCCTCTCCATGCGGTCGAAATCGTCGGCGAAAGTAATCTTATCCAAATGGTGTCCGCCAGGGATGAGCTTCAGCGTGAAACCCGCGGACAGCGCAACGGAGAGATCATCCGTGACAGGCTGATCCTCTGGAAGCGAATTGTATGCGGACTCTATCGCCGTGAAGTGGAACGCTTGCGGCGTTTGCACGCGCTGCAGCCCCGACCGGTCTACGTCTGAAAGGATGCAGCCGTTGGAATTTGTCTGTTTGATGCTGTCGGCCATTGCCAAGGCTGGCGCAGCGCCATCTGCGTCTTCCAGCGCGCTCAGCAGAAGATCTATGTCGGTGGCTGTAACCCCGGGCCGAGCTGCGTCGTGAATAAGGACGCGTTTCGGGTGGAGCTGCTTGGCTGCGTTGAGGCCCGCTTGGACGGACTTCGAACGCGTCTCTCCACCCTGTGCAAGTATTATGGGAAATCCATTGGAGGCGGCGAGGGCCGCTTCATCCATCCCGGGGGCAGTGACCACAACGACCCACTTGATCCTTGGATGATGCGCGAAGGCCTCTATCGACCACTCGAGGACGCATTTTCCCGCTAGCATTTGAAATTGCTTTGGCTTAGAGCCCGCGCGGGTTCCTAACCCGGCGGCGACAATGATGGCGCAGACGTCGTTTTGCTGATTAACGCTCATCTATCGAGATAACCGATTGTCAGGCGCTTTGAGAAGCGCCACAACACGGCGCAGGCAATTTCCGGTCATGGCTTGATCGCTTCCTGCTCAGGCGCCCTTGCTTGGCGTTGGTTGAGCGAATTATGCTCAGTATTTGAACTCAAGGTGCCCTTTTGTTGGTCTTTTTGGCCCCTATGGCGGGCGTTACCGACTTACCCTTTCGGCGCCTTGCCTATTCTTTTGGCGCACCTGCTACCGTAACTGAGATGGTTGCATGCGAGGATTTGGCAGGGAAGAGGGCGATCGCGTTGGCGCGGGCAGCTATCGAACCTGGATGTGGCCCCGTGATCGTTCAGATCGCGGGCCGCGAGCCTTATTGGTTCGCGGAAGGCGCGCGCATTGCGACGGCGTCCGGTGCGGAAGCCATTGATCTCAATTTTGGTTGTCCCGCGAAAAAGGTGACTGGCGGCGCCGGCGGCGCGGCGCTGATGCGCGATGTGGATCACGCCAAACGGTGCGTCGCGGCGGCAGTCAACGCCACAGACAAACCGTTGAGCGTTAAGATGCGTCTGGGCTGGGATGAAGACAATCTCAACGCCTCTCAAATCGCAAAGGCTGCCGAAGACGAAGGCGCTACGCGGGTCACCATCCATGGGCGCACCCGTAATCAATTTTATACTGGGTCGGCGAACTGGTCCGCCATCCGTTCAATCAAGGACGCTGTTTCTGCGCCGGTAGTCGCCAATGGCGACATTTGTTCGCCGGATGACGCATCAGAAGCGTTGCAACAATCTGGCGCCGACGGCGTGATGATCGGACGTGCGGCGCTTGGCCGTCCGTGGCTCGTGGCCCAGGTGGCGGACAGGGTTCGTGGCGATGATGTTCGTGCAGAGCCGTCTCCGGAATCGGTTCTGACGGCTGTACTTCGCTTCTACGAAGAGTCTCTTGAGTTTTACGGCCGCGAGCTGGGCGTCAGAATGGCGCGCAAACATCTAAGCGCTTTCATCGACAAGCTCGAATATCTGGGGGACGCCGCCTCGCGGCGGTCGTTGCGTGCGCGCATCTGCACCATGGATGATCCGGCCGCAGTCGTCCGGGCTCTTTGCGATAGCTTTCTGCCTGTCACTCGAGCCGCGTCATGAACGCGACGAAAACCCTTCCAGCTGTGGCCAAAGTGACAGAAGCGCTTTTCGATGGTTTGCCGGTCGCCGTCATTTGCTTCGACGCCGAAGACCGCATCATTCACGCAAATGCGGAGGCGGAAAGTATTTTCTCGCAAACGCTCGAGACCATGATGAGCGTGGATGTTTCGACGCTGATGCCATTTACGCCGGCTCTCCCGGCGCTGCTGTCTCGCTGCCGCCGCGAGTTTGCGCGTGTGACTCAATCGGGAATCATTCTGCACGGCATGTCGTTTGAGCCCGTTGAGGCGGATGCGATTGCCGCGCCCTACACAGTCGGTGGCGATAACTCTGTTATCATCGCCCTCTTCACCCATCGAAGAGGGCGGGAGCTAGCGCATGTCAGTGAATTGGACGCGGCCATGCGCTCTGTCGCCGGTATGGCCGGCGTGCTGTCGCATGAAATCAAGAACCCGCTGGCGGGAATTCGTGGCGCTGCTCAATTGCTGATGCGCGGTGTCCCCGAAGCGGAACGTCAGCTTGCGCAATTGATCACTGAGGAAGTCGATCGTATTCGGCGTCTTGTCGATACGATCGAGCGTTTCGGCGATGGCCCGATTGGGCCGAAGAAACCGGTCAACATCCACTTGGTCCTCGAGCGCGTTCGCGCGCTGGCCGCAACGAGTTTTGCCTCCGATGTTGTCATTAAGCAGCATTACGATCCGTCCTTGCCGCCCGTGGCGGGCGACGAAGATCGGCTCGTTCAGCTGTTCTTGAATCTCGTGAAGAATGCCGCTGAGGCGGCTGCCAATCGCGTCGATGACGCTGGTGAAATCGAAATCCGCACGGCTTATCGGCGTGGCGTAAAATTGTCGGCTGGCCGGCCCGCGGTGGCGGCGCCCTTGGAAGTTTCGATCAAAGACAATGGCCCGGGTATCCCGGCCGAATTGCGCTCTGCGTTGT
>JBEVJO010000116.1:0-3109 GCA_040510175.1 Caulobacterales bacterium | reverse complement strand
CGGCGATCTGGTGCGCGCCGTCGAAGGCACCGACAAGGATTTGATCGCAGGCGTCACCGTCTTTGACGTCTATCAAGGCCAGGGCGTTCCGGAAGGCCAGAAGTCCATCGCGATCGAAGTGCGCTTGGAGCCCCGCGAGAAAACCTTGTCGGATGCGGAGATAGACGCCGTGTCCAAAAAGATCGTCGCGGCGGCGTTCAAGGCCGTGGGCGGCGCGCTGCGCGGCTAAACTGAAACGGCCGGGGCGATGCCCGGCCGCTTCAGCTTTTTGGATGCGAACTGCTCGTTACGGAACGAACTTCTCAAACTTCGTGACGACAAAAATGCCCTTGTCGCTTTTGTTGACCACGGACTTGTAAACGGTGCGCGGCGCGGCGCCTTCCATTTCCATGATGAAGCGGTAATAGCCGGGCTGCGCCGCGGCGATTTCAGAGTCGAGTTTTGGAATTTTCGGTGATGTTTGGTATACCCGGTTAATAGTCTTCCTCGCCACCCGGCGCGCGGGCAGCAAGTCGGCGTCTTTTTCGCTGGCCGGGGCCCAATCGCTGATGACGGCGCCGGTGGCGGGAAGGTCGGCCGGCGAGGTCGCCGCCACCGCAGGCGTTTCCGCCGCGGCGGCCGTGGGCGCTTCAGTTTTTGCCGTGGCGCAGGCCGCCAGCAATGCCGCTAAGCCAATGATCGCCAAATTAACTTTCATGTCGCTCTCTCCACGATGACGGCCGGATTTAACCCTGAGTCGTCATTGAATTTCGAGCTAGCGCTGCAAAATCGGCGCCGCAGCGCGGCCTATGCATTCAAAATTTCATGATCAGCCCCTAGATGGGGTTTAACCCGGACCGCCTTTGCGCTAAAGGCGGGCTCCCATCACACAAGGATCAATGCGTGTCTTTTCAGAAATACGGCGCGAACTTTAACGACAGAGCCCAGGAAGCAGCAAAAGCCCGCAAGGCGGCCCTGGAAAAGTATCGCACCATCGTCGAAACCCCAGACCCGGAAATGCAGGCGCGCAAAGCTGAACGCGCCGTGGCCCGAGCCGCCAAGGAAGCCAAGCGGCACGCCGCCGAGCAAGAGCGCCAAGCCCGCCTGAAGGCTGAAAAAGAAGCCCAAGCTGCTGAAGCGGAACGGCAAAGGCTGGAAGCGATCGCTGCGGCAGAAAAAGCGGCCCGTGACGCGGAAGAGCGCAAGCAGCTGGAAATTAAGTATGCGGAAATGATGGCGGCCGAGCAAAAAGCGGCCCGCGACGCCCGCTATGCCGCCCGCAAGGCCAGAAAGTTCGGCGGCTAACCAGCCAACGCAAACTGCGTTTTTCCCGCGACGGAACGATCCGTTCCATGCGTTTAGACTCCCGGGGCGGCTTAAGCCGTCTCAGCGCATTTCAACAAAAGCGGGCGCCCACTTTTGTTGAATGCGGTCGAGGGAGAGCCAAAATGAAAAACACTAGCATCAGAGCGCTCGCGGCCAGCGGGTGCTTCGTCGCGCTTTTGTCCGCCGTCATCGCCGGCTGCGCGTCAACCCCCGCCGAATCCACGCCCGCAAAAGCCGCCGCCGTCGCCACGGACGACAGGGATTGCTTCAATGGCAGAGAAGTCAGCGGCTGGAACGCGGTCGATGCTAAGACCGTCCGCGTAAATGCGGGTCCCAGCAAACGCTATGATTTAACCTTGATGTCGAGGCCGGCAAACCAGCTCAACTTCCAAGAGGTGATCGCCGTCAAATCCGGTCCCAGCGATTGGATCTGCACCGGCAATGGCCTGGGCGTCAGCATTGTCACCGGCGGCATCGGCCCGCAAAGCTATCCCGTTACCAATATCGTCCGGGCGCCGACGCCTGCGCAGGAGCGTGAAGCCAAGGAAAAAGCCAAAGCCGCCGAAGCGGCCGGCGCTCAAGCCCAACCGAACTAAATTAAACCGGGCGCCGCCCTCGTCATTCGAGGGCGGATCGGCTATCTCCCATGCAGGTTTGCTGCGGGCCTTGACCCCGCGGGAGGCGGAACATGGATCAAATGAACATCGACGCGGCCGTTCGCGCAGAACCCGCAGACGTCACGCCCATCCCCGACATCGATCTCGGCCTTCCCGGCGACCGCGCCAAAACGCGCGTGATTGTCGCCATGTCCGGCGGCGTGGAGTCCTCCGTCACCGCCGCCTTGCTGAAGCACGCCGGCTATGACGTCGCGGGCATCACGCTGCAGCTTTACGACCACGGCGCCGCCATCAACAAAGCGGGGTCGTGCTGCGCCGGACAGGACATCCACGACGCCCGCCGCGTCGCCGCCGCCTTGGACATTCCGCATTACGTGTTGGACTACGAAGGCCGCTTTCGCGACGACGTGATGGATTATTTCGCGGATTCGTATCTGGCGGGCGAAACGCCGATTCCTTGCGTGCGCTGCAATCAAGGCGTGAAGTTCCGCGACCTTCTGGGCATGGCGCGCGATCTGGGCGCCGCTTGCATGGCGACGGGTCATTATGTGCGCCGCGTTGCCGGTGATGACGGCGCCCAATTGCATCGCGCCGCAGATCCGTCGCGCGACCAATCCTATTTCCTGTTCGCGACCACGCCTGCGCAACTCGATTTCCTGCGCTTCCCGCTGGGCGATTTTCCAAAGACTGCGGTGCGTGAATTCGCGGCGGCGCTGGGCGTCAAGACCGCTGAAAAGCCGGACAGCCAGGACATCTGCTTCGTCCCTACCGGCAAGTATCAGCAAGTGGTCGAAAAACTGCGGCCTGGCGCGCTGTCGTCTGGCGACATCGTGCATGTCGATGGCCGCGTCCTGGGTCGGCACGATGGGATCATCAATTACACGATCGGCCAAAGACGTGGTTTGAACATTGCGGTCGGCGAACCCTTGTTCGTGGTGCGGCTCGATGCGCCCAACAAGCGCGTGATCGTGGGGCCGCGCGAAGCCTTGATGGTCTCTGATATTCTGCTGAAAGAAACCAACTGGCTCTGCCCCAATCCGACGGACGGGCAAGATGTGCTGGCGCGTGTGCGCTCAACCCGCGCGCCCGTCCCAGGCCGCTTGCGCATTTTGGGTCAGGACAAATTCGCCGTCTCGCTGAGCATTCCCGAAGAAGGGGTCGCGCCGGGCCAAGCCTGCGTGCTGTAT
>JBEVJO010000115.1:0-4235 GCA_040510175.1 Caulobacterales bacterium | reverse complement strand
GTCCTGCATCGCGCGACCGATGGGATTCAGCGACGCGAAACCGCCACGCACATTCAAGCCGCCTTCGGTGGTCCGTTCCTCCCGCCGTTCCGGCACGACGCATACCGCATGCGGCTTGGCGGTCAGTGCAATCGCCAGCATTTCCTGAGTCGCCGCCATTTCCAGATTGATGGGCAGAGCGATCACCTTGGCCAAACGCAGGAGATCGTCCTCGCGCACATGCCGGCGGTCTTCGCGGACATGTAGGGTAATGCCATCCGCCCCCGCTTCCTGCGCCACAAGCGCCGCGCGCACCGGATCGGGGTGAATACCGCCCCGCGCATTGCGGATGGTAGCGACGTGATCGATGTTCACGCCCAGACGCAAATGACCGCTCACGACAGGATCATCCGCGCGGCCGGTCAACGGAAACGACAAACGGGCAGGCGCGCATGGCCGCCGAGATGTGCGACAAATGCCGCGAGTCCGCGACTTCGATATCCATCACAACGTCAAAGAAATCCGGCGAACGGTTGATGGTCTTGATGTTCGTCAGGTTGGCGTCATGTTCCGAAGCGATGGAGCACAGCCGCGCCAAAGCGCCCTTCACATTCTCCACCGTGGCGACAATCCGGCCGACCGCCAGAGCGTGCGCCTTGGCTTCCTCCGTCCAAGACAAGTCGATCCAGGTTGCGGCGTCGGTTTCGCCCAGCACTTCGCAATCGATGGTGTGCACGTCGACGCCGCGTCCGGGCGACACGCGCCCGACGATCCGATCGCCAGGAATCGGCGAACAACAGGGCGAGAAATGCAAACTAACGCCGGGAGTCAAACCGCTGCCCCGAACATAGAGCATGGCCTTGCCTTCTTCGATCGGAATGCGCTCGCCCTTGACGGGCAGTTTTCCCGCCAGCCCTGGATAGGCGGCTTCAGCGAGTTTGCGCGCATCGACGATGCCTGACGCCATAGCGATGAACAGATCGGCTTCATCCTCGTAGCGAAGCTTTCGCGCGGCGCCGTCGAGGTCCGTATCTTCCAGCGAATGACCGACGCGGTGCAAGGCATGATCCGCAAAGGTGCGGCCAACGCGGATCAGTTCCTCGCGGCGGCGCGTGCGCACCAAGCGCCGCAGAGCCGAGCGGGCGCGGCCCGTCACCGCCATGGATTCCCAATCGGCCGGCGCTGTCGGCGACCGTGACCGGATAATCTCGATAATGTCGCCATTCTTCAGGCGGGTGCGCAGCGGCCGGTCAACGCCATTGATGCGGGCGCCGATGCAGGTTTCGCCCACCTCGGTATGAACCGCATAGGCGAAGTCCAGCGGCGTGGCGCCGCGCGGCAATGGGATGATGTCGCCCTTCGGCGTGAAGGCGAACACCTGATCCTGGAACATCTCCATCTTGGCGTGTTCGAGGAATTCTTCCGGCTCGCCGCCATGATCCAAAATCTCGATCAGGCCGCGCAGCGATTCCAAAGGGTCGGCGCCGGCCGCGGACGCCGCTTCTGCATCGTAGCCGTAAGAGTGGTTCTTATAGCGCCAGTGCGCAGCAACGCCGCGTTCGGCAATCTGATCCATTTCCTCGGTCCGGATCTGCAATTCGATGCGCAGATTTTTTGGGCCCATGACGGAGGTATGGATCGAGCGATAGCCGTTCGGCTTTGGCGTGGAGATATAATCGGCGAAACGATCCGGCACGCAGCGCCAGACGCTGTGAATGACGCCAAGCGCCCGATAACAATCGACGTCGTTCTGAACGATGACCCTAAAGCCGTAAATGTCCGACAGGGAATGAAACGCCACCGATTTGCGCTCTAATTTGCGCCAGATCGAATATGGCCGTTTCTGCCGCCCAAAGACCGAAGCCTTAATGCCTGCGTCTTCCAGCTTCTGCCCAATCGCGCGCGCGACCTCGTCGACCGCATTGCCTTTTTCCTTGCGCAGCTTTTCCAGATTTTCGGCAATCGTTTGCGCCGCGCTGGGATCAAGTTCGGCGAAGGCCAGATCTTCGAGTTCTTCGCAGATGCGCACCACGCCGATGCGGCGCGCCAGCGGCGCATAAATTTCCAGCGTCTCGCGGGCAATGCGCTGGCGGCGTTCCGGCTTGGGCACATACCGCAGCGTACGCATATTGTGCAGACGATCGGCCAGCTTGACCAAGAGCACGCGGACGTCACGCGACGACGCCAAAATAAACTTTTGCAGGTTCTCGGCTTGCTTGGAATCTGGCGACGCCAATTCCAATTGCGACAGCTTCGTGACGCCGTCGACCAGCGCCGCGATGCCCTCACCGAACTTCTCCGCGACTTCGCCGCGCGTGGTCTCGGTGTCCTCAATCGTATCGTGCAAAAGCCCGGCGACGATGGTTTCGACATCGAGCTTCAGATCGGTAAGGATCGCCGCCACCTCGATCGGGTGCGCGAAATATGGATCGCCGCTATGCCGCCTCTGATCGCCATGACGCATCATGGTGAAAACATAGGCGCGATTAATCAGGCCCTCGTCCGCACTCGGATCATAAGCGCGGATGCGCTCCAGCAATTCGACCTGACGAACGACCTTACCCCGTGGGGGTTTGGCGATCTTCTCGGAAGATTTTGAAGCGGCGTCCGCCAGACCGGGCGGTTCGGCCGCTTCAATCGCGCGGCCGTCCGACATAAACTAGTAGCGCTCCTCGCGCACCGTGTCCTGTTCCGCCTGGAACACCCGCGCCAGCAAATCTTCGCTTTGCGTCGGCGGAGCGATCAGAGCCGGAATATCCGGATCTTCTTCGTGCTCGGACGGAGCTGGAGCAACCTGCAGGTTGGTGATCAGCTTTTCACGCAGATCCTGAACATCGACAGCGTTTTCCGCGATTTCGCGAAGCGCTACGACGGGGTCCTTGTCATTATCGCGATCAATCGCGAGTTCGCCGCCGGCGGAGATTTCACGCGCACGGTGCGCCGCCAGCAAAACCAGCGCAAAGCGGTTAGGAACTTTTTCAATACAATCTTCAACGGTGACGCGCGCCATCCGGCCGGACCTCTCTGCGATATGAGCAAACCCTGCTCGTACCAAAATATAAGTATCGGCTCAAGTTTTGGCTAAATTTCGTCCAAAGCCCAGCCGCGCCTCGCTCATTGGGGAATAATTCTGTTTATTTTCAATTAATTCGAAAAGATCGAGGGCGCTCAAACCAGTCTTTTGATCCCGCCAAGCAGGCGCGGCTTCCGCCAGCGGCCCCAAAATGAAGGCGCGTTGAGTGAGTCTGGGGTGCGGCAAAATCAAATCGCCGGCAAATACGCCTTGAGCGCCCTCCACGTCCAAGAGGTCCAAATCCAGGGTGCGAGGCGCATTTTTCTGGCTTCTGGTCCGCCCAAAGGCCCTCTCAACATCGAGCAAAAGCTGCATCAGGGCATCCGGACGACCGGTCCATGCGCCTTCGACCACCGCGTTGTAGAAGGCCGGATCCGACGGATCCGGCCAGGCAGGACCAGTCCAGAGCGCGGACCTGGCGCGAATGCGAAAGCCACCCACCTCCAATTTATCCATCGCGGCTTCAAACAAGTCCGCGCCGAGCAAACCGTTCCAGGCCAGATTGCCGCCGAGCGACACCCAGGCGCGCGCGGCGGCTGGACTGGCGGATTGCAAATCATCGCTGAGTGGTGGATCGCTTCTCAAAACTTGGTTTTCAGTGCGGCAGGCGCAGGCCCATGAACTTCTATCCGAATGAGCGGATCGCCATCTTTATAGACGGCGCCAATCTTTATTCCACACTGCGGCAGATCGGTCTTGAGGTCGATTATCGCAAGCTGTTGGCGCAATTTTCGAACAATACGCGCCTGATCCGCGCCAATTATTACACGGCGATGTGGGAAGAGCAGGACTACAGCGCTCTCCGGCCGCTCGTGGATTGGCTGGATTACAACGGCTTCAATGTCATTAAGAAGCCGGCGCGAGAACAGATCGACGCTCAGGGCAAGCGCCGTCTCAAAGGCAATATGGATGTCGATATCGCCGTCGACATGCTGGAAATGGCGCCCCACATCGACCACGCCGTGCTGTTTTCCGGCGACGGCGACTTCCGGCGTCTGGTCGAAGCCGTGCAGCGCAAAGGCGTGCGGGTTAGCGTCGTTTCAACCTTGCGCGCGACGCCGCCGGTATTGGCTGACGAATTGCGCCGCCAGGCGGATGTGTTTATCGACCTTGCCGATCTGGCGCCGGACATCGCGCGAAGCTGATCCTCACGAGACGATTGTGACCCCCGAACCGCCGCTAG
>JBEVJO010000114.1:0-25725 GCA_040510175.1 Caulobacterales bacterium | reverse complement strand
GGCTGGCCGCCTTCCATCACGGCGACGCAAGAATTGGTGGTTCCGAGGTCGATACCGATGACCTTGCTCATATGCCTTCCCCTTCTTGGGCGGGAGGTGCGTTGTCCCTGACCCTTAAATCAAGCAGCCAGCTACAACGAATCACGTGGTTGATCCTATGTCTTTTTATCGGCTTGGGCGCCGCTTCGCTGTGGAAAGCTTCACCGCCGACTGGCTTCATATGGGGGAGGCTTCGAAGCTCGCAAGCGTCTGCACGCTTTGAAGTTTAGCATCGGCTGACCAACGCGCCTTGGGGATTGATTTCCATGCTATATTGTAGCGGCGAGTGGGTCTCTTAACCGTACGGGACGGTCATATGCCCGGGCCTTCTATAGCTTTGTTTTAATTATTGTTTTTTCGGTAATTTCGCGAACTTCTATGGCGGTGCAGTTCGATCTTCCCCTGTCCGGCCCGAAAGCGGCGGCGATCAGAGAGCCGAGCGGCTTTACTTTGCTGCGCGGATATTTTTCCCGCGAAGAGCAGGCGGCGCTGCTGGCCGACGTTTTAAGCCGGATCGGCGCCGCGCCGTTTTTCCGTGGACGGATGCCGCGCACGGGAACGCCGCTGTCGGTGGAAATGACCAATCTGGGTCCGTTGGGCTGGGTTTCGGCCGTTGAGGGCTATTCCTACCGTCCCGTACACCCGGAAACCGGCGCGGCGTGGGGCGCCATGCCGCAACGCCTTTTGGATCTTTGGGAGGCTTTGGCCGATCACCCTGCGCCGCCCGAAGCCTGCCTGGTCAATTGGTACAAACCCGGCTGCAAACTCGGTCTGCATATCGACGCCGACGAAGACGCCAAATTCGCGCCGGTGGTGTCGGTGTCGCTGGGCGACGATGCGCTGTTCCGGCTTGGCGGCCCGTCGCGCAAGGATCCCACGCGCTCGTTCCGTCTGCAGTCCGGCGATGTTGTGGTGCTGGGCGGCGCCTCCCGCCGTTTTTTCCATGGCGTGGACCGGATTTATGCCGGGACCAGCGATCTCGTGCCTGAAGGCGGGCGGATCAATCTGACGCTGCGAAGGGTGAGTGCAGCCTAGCGCGTAACAAAATCGCTCGCCGAAAACACCGACGTCAGCGTCACGCCATTCTCGCGCAGCAGATCGGCGGCGCCTTCTTCGCGATCCAAAATCGAAATTAGCAAATCCACAATCGCGCCGGAGTCTCGCGCCGCTTGAATCGCTTGCAAAGCCGAGCCGCCGGTCGTGGTGACATCCTCGGCGATGGCGACGCGCTTGCCGGCGATGCTCTCTCCGGGCGCGAGGCCCTCGACCAATTGCTTGGCGCCGTATTCCTTCGCCTTCTTGCGCACGAAAAACGCTGCGATGGGTTTGCCTTGCGTGAAGCTGTAAGCGGCGGTCGCGGCGGCGATCGGCACGGCGCCCATTTCCAGCCCGCCGACATAGTCGATGTTCGCGGCGGCCAGGCGCTCAAAAAAAGCGCGGGCGCAGAGGTGCGAGCCCTCGGCCGTCATCATAGTCGGCTTCATGTTGAAATAAAGATTGCTCTTTTTACCGGAGGCCAAGGTGAAATCGCCGGTGGCGAAGCTGCGGGATTTGATCAGATCGAACAGGCGTTGTTCGTGCGCGGGCCGGGTCATGGCGTCATCTCCAGTTTGAAAACCCCATGCGCACAGATGGACCAAAGGTCAAATCCAAAGCGTGATTGACGCGCGCGGAGGCCAAGGCCCAAACTGGAGCGGGGGCTGACGCTAAATGGAAGAAAATCAATGCTGCTGACCAGACCCGATGGACCTCACACCGCAAATCTGGAAAAACTGACGCGCCGGGGCTTCGGCACGGCGTTGTTCGTGGCGGGCTATGCAGCCGCCATTCGCCCGGTCAACGCCGCCGCCATCACCACCGACGACAAAGGGCTGATCATTGAGGAAGTGAAGATCAAGTCCTTCGGTGATTTTAATCTGCCCGCTTATGTGGCGCGGCCGGCCGGCAACAAGAAAAAGCGCGCCGCCATCGTGGTGGTGAATGAGGTCTTCGGCATCCACGATTACATCAAGGACGTCTGCCGCCGCTTCGCCAAGCTCGGTTATGTCGCCATCGCGCCGGATTATTTCGACCGTGCGGGCGATCCGGCGACTTTGACCATGGAGCAGATCAAGGACGTGCTGGCGATCGTGGGAACCGCCAAATACGCCCAGGTCATGGGCGATACGTCCGCCGCCGGCGCCTATCTCAAATCGTTGCCGTACGTGAACGGAGACAAGCTCGGCATCACTGGTTTTTGCTGGGGCGGCGGCGTGGTGTGGAGCGCCTGCGAAGCCTCGCCGCTCTTCAAGGCAGGCGTGGCCTGGTACGGCAAACTGTCCAAGCCGGGGCCGGACTCGCCGTTACCGGCGGAAGACCGCCCGTATCCGGTCGATGCGGTGAGCCATCTTTATGCGCCTGTGCTCGGTCTCTACGCAGAAAACGATCAGGGCATTCCGCTCGCGGAAGTCGAGGCGATGCGCAAGGCGCTCAGCGATCCGAAATCCAGCGCATCCGCGAAGAAATCCAAGATCGAAGTGTTTCCCGGCGCGGAACATGGTTTCCATGCCGACTACCGCCCATCGTATAATGAAGCCGCGGCAAAAAGCGGATGGTCACAGGCGCTGGCCTGGTTCAAAGCAAACGGCGTCGTCTGACGCCAGGAGACTAATATGCGTTACAGAAAACTTGGCCGCACCGGCATGCTGGTGTCGGAAATTTGCCTCGGCACCATGACGTTCGGCGGCAAAGGCGGCGTGTGGGGCCATTTGGGTTCGCTGCCGCAAGCGGACGCTGACGCTTTGGTAAAAGGCTCGTTCAATGCGGGCGTGAATTTTTTCGACACGGCGGACATCTATGCTGGCGGCGCTTCGGAAGAGGTGTTTGGGAAGTCGCTGAAGAATCTGAAATTGCCGCGCGATGAAATCGTCGTCGCGACCAAGGGATTTGGGCGGTTGATGCCGTCGAACGCAGTGGACATCACCCCGGAGCAGCAAGTTGAGATTGATCGTCGCGCCGCCGCGCGGAACGTCAATGGTTTGTCGCGTAAGCACCTCATGCAGGCGATCGACAACAGCTTGGCCCGCATGAATATGGATTATGTCGACCTCTACCAAATTCACGGCACCGATCCGCTGACGCCGTTAGAGGAAACGCTGTCGGCGCTCGACGACATCGTGAAATCCGGCAAAGCCCGCTATGTCGGCCTGTGCAATCACGCCGCCTGGAACATCACCAAGTCGCTTTGGATTTCCGACAAGCGCAATCTGCACCGGATGGAATCGCTGCAGATGTATTATTCCATCGCGGGCCGCGATCTGGAGCGTGAGATCGTGCCACTGGCCCAGGATCAGGAATTGGCGATCCTGCCCTGGAGCCCGCTGGCCGGCGGTTTCCTCTCCGGCAAGTTCACGCGCAACGGCGCCAACCCGAACAACTCCCGCCGCAGCGGTTTTGACTTTCCGCCGATCGACCGCGAGCGCGCTTACGATTGTATCGAAGCGATGCAGCCGATCGCGCAAAAGCACGAAGCCACCGTGGCTGGCGTGGCGCTCGCGTGGCTGCTGCACAAGCCTTGGGTGACGAGCGTCCTGATCGGCGCGCGCAACACCGATCAGCTGAGCGACAATCTCGCGGCGACGCGCATCAAGCTGACCGATGAAGACATGGCGGCGCTGGATGCGGTGTCGGCTCTCCCGCCGGAATATCCTGGCTGGATGCTCGATTTCCAAAGCGGCGAGCGCGGCAAGGAAATCAGCTGAGCCTTAGCCGTAAAACGTGTCGGCAAGCGCCCGGGCATAAAACGTGTGCTTGTCGGCCGGAAGGCCAAAATGTGGGACGACAGGCGTGATGGAATCCGCGAACCCGGCGCGCTGCGCCATGCGCTTGCGCACCTCATCCGCTGATCCCGCGAGAACAATAGCCTCGACCATGTCGTCGGGGCATGCCGCGCTCATCGCTGCAAAATCGTTGCGCGCGGCGGCGGCGCGGATCGCAGTGGCTTCGCGGCCAAAGCCGATCGCTTCAAAATAGCGATCATATTGCTTTGCATAGAAGGCGACGTTCGCGCGTGAATCCTCGATGGCTTGTCTCTTGTCTTCATGGATTGCGACGAACACCATCAGGTTGAGATCGAATTGGTCGCGCGGCTTATTTGCGCGACCCAGGCCAGCGCGCAGATTGTCCTTCACCTGGTTGTGAATCCAGGCATCGGCCCAGATCGGATGGCCGAGCAGTCCGTCCGCGATTTCGCCCGCCTGCGCCGTCGCCTTCTCAAACACCGCCGGCAGATAGATCGGGATGTGCGAGCGCAGGGGCGCCCGCACGGTGCGGAAGTGACTCAAATCCATGGTCGCATATTCGCCGTCGAACCGGCCCAGCGATCCGGTGTGGGCTTCGGCGATCATGGCGCGCACCGCCGACACCACTTCGCGCATATGGGCGAGCGGTTTGCCGTAACGGGCGCCGAACGCGGTTTCGCTGACATTCGCGGCGCTGGAGCCGAGTCCCAGCACAAAGCGGCCATTGCAGATCAGATCGAGATCGAGCGCATTGCAGGCGGTCTCCAGCGGACTGCGGGTGAACGCCATCGCCACGCCTGCGCCCAGCTTGATATTTTGCGTCGCCATCGCCGCTGCGGCCAGGGTCGCGAATGGCGCGCCGAAGATCTGTGGCGCCCAGATGCCTTCAAGCCCTGCGGCTTCAAGATCCCGCGCATGTTGCGCCAATTGATCCTGGGGCATGGGCGAAAGCTCGCCCCAAACACGCTTCCGCATTGAATCCTCGCTTCCAACGGCCGTCCGTTTTCTTACGGCGAATGCGGCAGGGAAGCGAGGCGGTCGGCGCTAAGCTTGCTGATCAACGATCGAGCCGGGCGTCGGATTGCTTTCAGGATTTGGCGTTGGAGCAGGCGCCGCGCTGACGGGGCCAAGGCTCACCGCCACCATAGCGGGGCGCAGCGTGCGATCGGCCAAACGCCAGCCGGGTTGGAAGATTTGCGCGACTCTGCCGGCGGCTTCCGAGGATGGGATTTGCGCCACCGCTTCGTGGATGTTCGGGTCGAACGCGATTCCTGCCTGGTTGATCTGTTTCAAGCCGTGGCGCTCAAAACCGGTGACGAGCGACTTTTCGGTTAGCTCCACGCCTTCCAGCAAAGCCAGCCCTTCGCCGGTCAGTCCAGCGCGCGCTTCGGCTGAAATGGTGGTGATGGCGCGCGACAGATTGTCGGCGACCGCCAGCAGGTCACGCGCAAAGCGGTCGATTGCGAAGACACGCGCTTCGCTGACTTGGCGTTCGGCGCGCTTGCGGGCGTTTTCGGCCTCGGCCAAAGCGCGCAAAGTCTGATCCTTCGAGGCCGCCAGTTCGGCTTGCAGGCCAGCCACGATTTCATCCGCGCTCAGCGGATGTTCGGTGGCTTCGGCGGTTGCATCGACCGTGTCCTGCGGCGCTTCGGTCTCTTGCCCGGAATTATTTTCGTCGCTCATCGTCCCTCACCTCCACGGCGGGCGCGGTCGTCGAGCAAGCGACCCACCACGCGCGCCGTATAATCAACAACGGGGATCACCCGCGCATAGTTCAACCGGGTCGGTCCAATGACCCCCAGTGCGCCGGCGACCTTTCGTTCGGCGTTCATATAGGGAGCGATGATCAAGGAGGAACCCGAAAGCGAAAAAAGTGGGTTTTCCGAGCCGATAAAAATGCGCACCGCCTCGGCGTCTTTCACCAGATCCAGGACTTGGATCAATTCCTTTTTGTTTTCAAGATCATCGAAAAGCTTGCGGACGCGCTCCAGATCGGCGGTCGCCTGCGCATCGGTGAGCAGATTGGCGCGGCCCCGCACAATCAAGGCCCGGCCGCGCTCGGGGTCTTCCCCGCTCCATTCGGCGATGCCCCCTTCGATCAGGCGGGCGGCGGCTTCGTCCAAGGCGGCGCGGTCGTTGCGCAGTTCCTCCAGCACGGATTCCGACGCTTGCGCCAAGGTGCGGCCGCGCAGACGCGCGTTGAGGAAGTTGGTCGCCTCGATCAAAGCGCCGGCCGGGGTGCCGGTAGGGATTGAAATCACGCGGTTTTCGACGTCTCCGTCGGCGCTGACCATGACCACCAAAGCCTGGTTCTGGCCCAACGCCACCAATTCGATGTGCTTCAGCGCCGAATCCCGCCTGGGCGTGGCGATGATGCTGGCGCCGCCGGCCAGACCCGACAGCATCTCAGAGGCTTCCGACAAGGCGTTCTCCAGCGTGTTGCCGGAACCTGCGATGCGGTTTTCGATGTCCTTGCGCTCGGTCTCGGACAGGTTGCCGACTTCCAGGAAGCTGTCGACGAACAGACGCAAGCCTTGCTGGGTCGGAATCCGCCCGGCGCTGATATGGGGGGCGTTCAAAAGACCTGCCGCCGCCAGATCGGCCATCACATTGCGGATCGAGGCGGGCGACAAATTCAGGCGCTGCTTCGACAATGTGCGTGAGCCCACGGGCTCGCCGGTCGACAAATAGGTCTCGACAATCTGCCGGAAAATGTCCCGGGCGCGCGCGTCCAGCGTGGCGATGGAGGTCGAATTCGAGATGTCAGCGCTCTTACGACTGAAGACAGGGCACTTTTACGACGCGATCGGGCGTCCTGGATACCAGAGATATCAATTAGAGCTTTGCCGCCGCCGGTTCAACCAAAGCTGGACGCGGACGTCCGTCGAGGCCATGAGAAGGCTCAGCCATCAAAAAGGATCTCATCATGCGTCCATCAGGCCGCGCCGTTGATCAAATGCGCGACGTGACATTGGAAATGGGCGTGTCCCGCTACGCCGAAGGCTCGTGCCTGGCGAAATTCGGGCAAACCCATGTGCTCTGCGTCGCCACCTTCGAGGCCAATGTGCCGCCCTGGCTCAAGGGACAGGGCAAAGGCTGGGTCACGGCGGAATACGGCATGTTGCCGCGCTCAACCCATACCCGCATGCGGCGCGAAGCCGCTTCTGGCAAACAATCCGGCCGCACCCAGGAAATTCAGCGCCTGATCGGCCGGTCCTTGCGGGCGGTGGTCGATCTGAAGGCGCTCGGCGAACGCCAGATTGTGCTCGATTGCGACGTCCTGCAAGCCGATGGCGGCACGCGGACGGCGGCGATCACCGGCGCCTGGGCGGCCTTGTTCGCCTGCTGCAAATATCTGGTCGATGAAGGCGTGATCAAACAGAACCCGGTGCAGCGCCGGGTCTCGGCGATCTCCTGCGGTATTTTCGAGGGCGCGCCGGTGCTGGACCTCGACTATCCCGAAGACAGCTCGGCTGAGGTCGATTCCAATTTCGTCCTGTCCGACGACGGACGGTTGGTCGAGATTCAGGCCACCGGTGAAGGCCGTGCTTTCGCGGAAGAAGAGTTCGATGTCTTGCTCGCTTTGGCGCGCAAAGGCTGCGGTGAATTGTTCGAGGCGCAGGCCAAGGCGGTCGGCCTTTAGGCCAGAAATGGTTTTAAAAGAGCGGTTTTGAGCGAGCGGGCAGCGTCTTTTCGCCGCTCAGCAGCGATTGTATCAATTTTATTACGCCCTTTTCCCCTCGCAGGAGAGCGCGCGATAGACAATCGCATAAGGGTTTGTCTTGCTGCTGCCTCAAAAAGTGAGGCGGGACATGCCCTACAGATTCCGGCTGAAAGAGCCGCTTGATGACGGCGCCCAGCGCATCGCCCGTGAGCAGCTGGAGCGCGCGATCAAGGCCTTTGAAGACGGCGCGCCCACCGATTTGGCGATTCATGGGGCGCGCCGCCGTCTGAAAAAGGTGCGCGCGTTATTGCGGCTGATCCGTCCTGGCCTCGGCGGCAAAACCTACAAACATTGGAATAGCGATCTGCGCGACACCGGCGTTCTGTTTTCCGACGCCCGCGATGCGATCGTTATGGCTGCCGCTGCGGACTCGCTTGCCGAAAAGGCGCCGGCGCGGGCCAAACAAGCCATCGCGGCCGTGCAAAGGCTGATGGTTGCGGCGCAAGTGCAGGCCGGACCCGATGAGCGCAACAACGCGGTTTCCGCCGGAATTGAACGTATCCGCGCCGCGGCGTCGGACGTTGAGAATCTTCGCTGCGGCGGCCTGTCAATCCAGGATCTGGGCGAAGGCGCTGCGATGGGACTGGAACAGAGCAAAGATGCGTTCGCGCATGCCTTCAAAGCAGAGGACGACGAAAGTTTTCACGAATGGCGTAAGAGCGTTCAGCGCCATTGGCGGCATATGCAATTGCTGCATGCGGCCTGGCCGGAATTCTTCGATGTGCGCGCGAACCTGGCGCAGGATATCGCGCGGCTTCTGGGCGACGATCACGATCTTTCGATATTGAAGACCTTCGCCGCCGAGCGCATCGGCGCCGGCCTGACCGAAAAGCAAGCGGGCGTGGTGTTCGATTTTGCGCAAAAGCGGCAGGACAAGTTGCGCGCCAAGGCGAAGGTGCTGGGCGGCGCGCTTCTGGCCGCAACGCCCAAAGCGCTGGCGCAGGAAACCGAAGCCTATTGGGAAATGTCGAAAGACAAAAAGGCCGATCAGCCGCCGCATCAGGACGATCTGGGCGGCGGGGCGGATGCGATTGAAGAAGAAATCGCTGAAGCGAACCGTCCGGATTCGCCGCTTATTCAGCAATAGCGGCTTCGGCCGCCAGTCTAGCGCTGGCGCGGGCTTTCACGCTTTCGGACTTTAACTGGCCGCAGGCAGCCAGAATATCGCGGCCGCGCGGCGTGCGGATCGGCGACGCATAGCCGGCGCGGTTCAACACGCCCGCAAAGGCTTCGATTGTCGCCCAGTCCGAGCATTCGTATGGCGAACCCGGCCACGGATTGAACGGGATCAGATTGATCTTCGCGGGCACGCCCTTGATCAGATTCACCAGCGCCTTGGCCTCGGCGAGCGTGTCGTTCACGCCTTTCAGCATCACATATTCAAACGTCACGCGCTTGGCGTTGCTGAGATCGGGATAGGATTTGATGGCGACGAACAAGTCCGCCAGCGGATATTTCTTATTGATCGGCACCAGCTCGTTGCGCAGCGCATCGGTCGTCGCGTGCAGCGAGATCGCCAGGCCGGCATTGGTGCGTGCGCCGAGTTCAGAGATTTTCGGCGCCACGCCTGCGGTGGAGACCGTGATGCGGCGGCGGCCAATCGAAATGCCGTCGCCGTCTGAAATGATGTCGATCGCTTTGGCGACCGCATCGAGATTCAGCAAAGGCTCGCCCATGCCCATGAACACGATATTGGTCAAAGCGCGATCTTCGATCGAGGATGGCCATTCGGCCAGATCGTCGCGCGCGACCATGATCTGCGCCGTGATCTCACCGGCCGTCAGATTGCGCACCAGCTTTTGCGTGCCGGTATGACAGAAGGTGCAAGTGAGCGTGCAGCCGACCTGGCTTGAGACGCACAAGGCGCCGGCGCGGCCGACATCGGGAATATAGACGCACTCGAATTCGATGCCTGGCGCGGTGCGCAACAGCCATTTGCGCGTACCATCGACCGAGACTTGGCGCTCCACCACTTCCGGCCGAGAAATACGAAACTTTCCGGCCAGCTCGGCGCGGAATTCCTTGGCAATGTTCGACATGCCGTCGAAATCGGTGACGCCATAATGATAAATCCAGCGCCAGATTTGTTCAGCGCGCATGCGCGCTTTCTTGGCGTCGACCAATCCACTCTCGACCAATGCAGCCGCGATCTCGGACCGGTCCAGGCCGATCAGATCGTGGGGGCCTGACAGCGTTTCCGCTTTCGGCTTGGTGAGGTCGAGTTGGGTCATGATCTTTGCGTGGGCGCGTCGTCCGCCGGAAGGCGTCATATAGCGCTCTACCGGCTTAACGCCAGCTTTCTGATGCGTTTGCCGGATCTAAGCCGATGACTGGTTTATGCGCAGAGGCGCGCGGCCGCGTCCCAGGCTGCGCTGAAACCGGACAGCGAAAACTCATAGGAGGTGCGCACATTGTCGGCGCTGGTGGCGTCAATGCGGAGGCTTCTGCCGCTGCGCATCGCATTCACAAGCTGAATTTCCTGGTCCGGACGCGCGATGAAGGCGTCCGTGCCGTCGATATAAAACCGCACCTGCGGGGAGCGGCCGCGTGATGACTCGACCAATCCCGCCGGCGGAATTTGTGTGTTCAGCGCATAGCTGACGCTGAGGCTGGGCTGCATGCGCGGGCCGCCGGTTTTCCAGCTCGAAATCATGAAAAAGACGGCGCCATGGGCGTAGCTGGCTGGGAATTTTTCCTTGGGCTCGGCGACGGCGAAACAGATTTTGCCGCCGGGGCCATCACGGGCGAGGGTTTCCCAGGCGATGGGTTCGGCTTTAACCGGGGCGGGCCTCGGCTTGGCTTTGCGCTTCTTTTTTCTGGCGGCGTCGGCGTCACCGCCGAAGGACAGGGCGAATGCCAAGGCGGTCAGGACAATCAGGCCTTTTTGGGCTAAGCCCCTTTTTAGAACGTTCAAATCTTGCCGTTCCGACATTTACAAGCGGCCCCCGCTAACTAGCCTCTAATACCCTTAAATCCGGCCCATTGAGCGCCGAATTCTGTCTCCAATGAGACCGTCTTCCTCTTAAGGCGCCGTTGGTTGATTTTCTTTTGGGCCACGACTGTTATCTTAAGTGAACCCACCGTTTGGAGCAAAGCCGTCCTTGACGCGCGTAATGGCCGACCCAGTCTCCTTGTCCGGCGATGCTGCGCGAGAACATTATTCCGCGCTTCTGGAAGCCGTGGGGCAGCATCGCGATCCGGTCGCCTTCGCTGCTTTGTTTGCGTATTTTGCGCCGCGGGTGAAGGCGTTTTTGCGCCGGCTCTCCGCCGATGACGCCCTGGCGGAGGAAATAACCCAGGACGTGATGGTGACCGTCTGGCGCAAGGCGGCGCTCTATGACCGCGCGCAATCTTCCGCGTCTACCTGGATTTTCCGCGTTGCGCGCAACCGGCGCATCGACGCCGCACGCCGCGCAGCCAAGCCGAGTCTGGATGCGGACGATCCCGCTTTCCAGCCCTCGGCGCCTGCTGCGCCGGATGACGCCCTGGAAACACTGGAGACCGAAGTGCGGGTGCGCGATGGATTGAAGGCGCTCCCGCATGAACAGGCGCTGCTTTTAAGGTTGGCGTTCTATGAAGGCCTCTCCCACGCCGAAATTGCTGAACGCACCAAAATTCCGTTGGGGACGGTCAAATCACGAATAAGGCTCGCCTTTAATAAACTTCGGGGACGATTGGGAGAGGCCGGCGACGGCTAAATTTGATTTCCAGCGGATCGCTTGACCCCTGGAGTTTGCGACCAATATCGAGGAGGCGGACAGCTAACCCGGTGTGGTCTTGATGTTAAGGACGACAATTTTGCGGAACGAGTTTCCGGACGACGTCTTAAGCATGATGCTCAGCGCAGGTTTACCGGCGCCGATGGCTCTGCTCGTCGAGACGAAGCGCGCGCTTGACGGCGGCGTGATGGAGGCTGACGTGTTGGGCGGATTGTTCTTGGAATCCGAAACGCCTGCCCCGATGCGCGCGGATGCGCTTGAACAGGTCATGCTTGAAATCGAAGCGCTGGAAGATGACGTGGACCAAAGCGACATTCACGACAGCGCTTATGCCGCCAGCAAACATCTCGATGAAATTCTGACTTTGCCGGCGCCCCTGCGCCACGCCGCGCTTGACGCCATGCATAATCAACGTTGGCGGTTTGGCGGCCTTGGACTGTCCCGGCTCCGCGTTGCTGAAGAGGACGGAATGACCGCCGAGCTCATGCGCATCGAACCAGGCAGGTCGGCGCCGCGGCACACCCATACCGGCAAGGAATTCACGCTGGTTCTGCAGGGCTCATTTGAAGATGAGCTCGGCGCCTATGGTCCAGGCGCCATATGCCAGCGCGGACCCGATGATGTGCACCGTCCGCACGCCGGAAGAGGCGAGATATGCTATGCGCTCGTCGTCTGTGAAGGCGGCCTGATCTTCAAGGATGCGCTTGGCGTGCTCCAGCGCCTCACGAGACACTAAGTCAAGAGCCTGGAACAACTGGAAAATTTAGACGTTGAGCCCGGCGCGCTTTTGCGTGAGGCTGCGCGCGAGTCACGTAATCACGCGCGGGAGGCCGGGATGGAAGGTTTTATTATCAAGGCGATTGCCGCCGGGCTGGGGCTCGCGGCGGCGGCGCACTTCGTTCCCGGCGTCAAGTTCACCAGCACCGCAAGCTTGGTCGTCGCGGCAATTTTGCTGGGTGTGGTCAACGCGCTGGTCAAACCTGTCGCGGTCATCGTCACCTTGCCGCTGACGATCGTCACGATCGGCTTGTTCTTGTTCGTGCTGAACGGCCTCCTGCTCTGGCTGGTCGCCGCCATGCTCAAAGGCTTCACCATCACCGGATTGTGGCCCGCGATTCTCGGTTCGATCGTGGTCTCGATCGTCAGCTGGGTGACGCTGCTGGTTCTGGGCGAACGCTAGACCGCGCAATTTTGAATCAGCCTTTCGGCCCGCCGGGCATGATCGGACGCGGCGGATAGCTGCGCGTCGAGATTAGGCGGTCATACATCACGATGGCGCCGGCCAAGCCGACATTGACGCAGAACTTGGTCGGTATTTGCACCACGTGCGAACAGCGCGCCAGCATCGCCGGCGACAGCGAGCCTTTTTCACGCCCGAGAATATAGGCGGCCGATTGCGGATGCCGGAACGAGGGCAGCTCCACCGCTTCGTCGATCAATTCGATGCCGATCAGCGTGCAGCCCTTGGGCAGGTTCATCTCGTCGACGCTGGGCCATTCGTAATAGGGCACGTGCTCGAAGGTGCGGGAGGTGTCGGCGCGATAGACGTCGCGCACCTTTTGCGCCGCCGAAACACTGAACACGAAGCTGGCGCCAAAGGCATGGGCGGTGCGCATCAGGGCGCCCATATTCATCGGCTTGGAG
This sequence comes from Caulobacterales bacterium, assembly GCA_040510175.1. Lineage (GTDB taxonomy): Bacteria > Pseudomonadota > Alphaproteobacteria > Caulobacterales > Aquidulcibacteraceae > JBEVJO01. The sequence continues at coordinate 12,820 of JBEVJO010000114.1, read as the reverse complement.
ATGGATTCCGCGCCAATGCCAAAAAACCCGCGCGCTCTTGCGCTGTCCTGCGCCATGTTGAAACCGTCTGCTTGCCGCCATAAGAGTTTGGCGGCTAGTCCATATTGTCTGGACGGATCTAAGGCTATTTGAATCGTAACGGCGTTCGTTTGGCCTGGTTTCTCGTTTTTAGGGATAAATAATGCGCGCCATCTTGAGCAATGCGCCCGGCGGGCCGGAAACCTTGGTTCTAGCCGATACGCCGGAGCCGGTTCCTGGGCCGGATCAGGTCCTGATTGCGGTGCGCGCCGCGGGCGTGAATTTTTCCGATACGCTGATCATTCAGGACAAATACCAGGTCAAGCCGCCGCGCCCATTTTCGCCGGGCGGCGAGGCGTCCGGCATCGTCAAGGCGATTGGCGTGGGCGTGACGCATGTGCAGCCGGGCGACCGGGTCATCGGCCATGCGCTTTATGGCGCCATGGCGGAATACTTTTTGGTCGAGGCGAACGCCTGCTTCAAAATTCCCGATGCGATGCCGTTCGATGAAGGCGCTGGACTGATCACCACCTACGCATCGGCGCTCTATGCGCTGAAAGATCGCGCTGCGCTGAAGGCTGGCGAAAGCCTGCTGGTTTTGGGTGCGTCGGGCGGCATGGGCGTGGCGGCGATCGAACTCGGCAAGGCGATGGGCGCGCGCGTGATCGCCGGCGCCTCGACGCCAGAGAAAATGGAGTTCGCCATCTCCAAGGGCGCCGATACAGGCATTTGCTATCCGTCCGACTCGACGCTCAGCAAATACGAGCAGAAGGCTTTTTCCGACGCCATCAAGGGCGACACGGGCGGCGACGGCGTCGATGTCGTTTATGATCCGGTCGGCGGCGACTATGCCGAGCCGGCGTTGCGCGCGACGGCGTGGGAAGGCCGGTATCTGACGCTGGGCTATGCGGCCGGCATCCCGCGCATGCCGCTCAATCTGTGTTTGCTGAAGGGCGTCTCGATTATTGGCGTGGGCTTCGGCGGCTTTATGGAAAAAGATCCGCAAGCCGGCAGGCGCAATATCGAAATGCTGATCGAGTTCTACGCCGGCGGAAAAATCCGCCCGCACGTACAGGGGCACTTTGCCTTGGCGCAAACGGCGGACGCCTTGCGCGCTCTGATAGAGCGTAAAGTTCAGGGCAAGGCCGTCGTGATGATGGACGCGCAATGACAGAGGCAAGCGCCTGGTCTCAGCTTCGCGCGCCATCCTTGGATGACATTCATGCTTTGGCCGAGGAAGCCTGGGTGCAACTTCCGGAAGAGATCCGCCGCGCCGCGGGCGCCGTCATCTTTCGCATTGAGGATTTCGCGGAACAGGACGTGCTGGACGAACTTGGCATCGAAGACCCGTTCGAATTGTCGGGCCTCTATCAGGGCGTCGATCTCACGCTGCAGAGCGATCTCGACGGCGCGCCGCATACACCGATGGTGTTTCTCTATCGGGAGCCGATCTTGGATGAATGGATTTCGCGCGGCGACGTCACTTTAAGCGAGCTGGTCGCGCATGTGCTGATCCACGAGGTCGGGCATCATTTCGGCTTCAGCGACGAAGGCATGGATAAGCTGCTGGACGAGGAGTGAGCGGTTTTTGTCGGCGCGCCGTTTGACGCAAAGCCGGCATTCACTGCGAACGGCGCGCTACTTCTGATAGCGCGCTTTCCACTCGGCATAGGGCATGCCGTAGATCATGGCGCGGGCATCGTCCTTCGAGATTTCGATTCCGCGTTCTTCCGCCGCTTCCTTCCACCAATCGCCCAGGCAATTCCGGCAGAAGCCGGCCAGATTCATCAGGTCGATGTTCTGGGTTTCGGTGCGGCCGCGTAAGTGCGCCACCAGATGCCGGAAGGCGGCGGCTTCGATTTCGGTGCGGGTTTTGTCGTCGATATTCATGATGGGCTCCGTTCACCGGAGTCTGCACCAGATCAGGCGGCTTGATAAGACCTGGTTGAGCGCTCGGCCTCGATGAAGGTCCGCACCATGCGCTCAAACGAAATCATGGGCGTCCAGCCGGTCGCTTTTTCGATGGCGCGGATGTCGGCCTGATAAGGCACAGCCGGCGGCGGACGGCGCAAGATGCTTGGATCGGTGCGCAAGCAGGAAACGGGATCAATCCCGAGCGTTTTGAGAGCTAGTTCCGCGGCTTCGCCGACCGAATGCAATTTGCCGGTGCCGATAACGAAATCCTGCGGCGCCTCGATCTGCAGCATGGCGTGCATGGCGCGCACGAAGTCTTCCGCAGCGCCCCAATCGGCACGGGCGCGCAAATCGCCCAGCACCAGCATCTTGTCGACGCCGAGCTTCACATTCACGGCGCCTTTGACGATCTTGGGGATCACGAAGCGCTCGTCGCGCAAGAGGGATTCGTGATTGTACAAAATGCCTGAGGCGCAGAAGAGGTCGCGCTGTTTGCGGGCCTGATGCACAATCTCCATGCCTTCGGCCTTCGTTTGCGCGTAGGCGCTGAGCGGCGCGCGCGGCGTGACCTCGGACTGCGGCGCCTTGGCGGGATCGCCGAACACCATGCAAGACGACGCGTAAAAGAGACGCGCCCTGGGCGCGCATTCGGCCATGGCGTCGAGCACGTTCGACAGGCCGTCGCAATGCACGGCATGACTGGCGGCGTGGATCGCAACTTGGTCATCGGGCGCGTCGGACGACGAATGGTGATGCGCCGCCAGATAATAGATTTCGTCCGGCGCCGCTTCGCGCATCAAGGCCAGCATGGCGGGGCGATGCGTCAGCGACACGGCTGGACGGCGGTCGTCAAACCCAGTGACGCGGGTACGCTCCACGCCGATGACGCGATAATTCTGGCTGGAAAGAAATGCTGTCAGCAAACGGCCATCTTGTCCGGCCGATCCCAGTATCAGCGCGCGCTTAGAGCTCATCCCGATATGATTTCCAATTTTGGCAGCGGGAATACCAATTTGCCGCCGCGCTCAAGGAACGCTTTTTCACGCTGGATAAATCCCTGACGGAAGTGCCAGGGCAGTACGAAATAGTAATCGGGTTTGGCGGCGCGCGATTCATCTTCGGAAATGATGGGGATGTTGGTTCCCGGCGTGCGGCAGCCATATTTTTCTTCGTTGCGGTCAGCGATGGCCGGCAGCAAATCGGTATCGATGCCGAAATGCTGCAGCGTTGTGTTGCCTTTGGTCGAGGCGCCGTAGCCGTGCACCAATTTGCCTTGCGCTCGCGCATTACGCAGGAACGACAAAACTTCGTTGCGAATAGATTCAACGCGCCCCGGCAATTGCAAAAGGATCGCGGCGGAGGAAAATCCTTCATCGCGCTCGCGTTGCCGCAAGGCCGCCATTGCGGGCTCGTTGGCTGCGTAATGCGCGCCGGAATGGCAGGCCCAGACCTGGAAGCTGCCGCCGTTCACGTCGTTCAAATGCACATCGAAAACGCGCAGCCCGTGATTGCTCAACAAGCGTTCGATCTGGTCGAAGCAGTAATATTCCAGATGCTCGTGGCAGATCGTGTCGAACGAATTGCGGTCGAGCATTTCCGGCAGATAGCTCTGCTCCAACACCCACAAACCGTCTTCGGCCAATACCGAGTTGATATTGGCGACAAAGGCGTTCGGATCCGGCAGATCATAGAACATCGCGATGCTGGTGATGATCTTGGCCTTGCCGTCGCCGGCCAGATTGCGGAAGGCGGCTTCGCTGAAAAAGTCGCCGCAGGTCAAAACATCTTTCGGATAATAGCCAGCGAAGCGGTCGATCGTGGGATCGATCCCGATACGGATGAATTCGCCGGCCGGATAATGCGACAACAAGGTGCCGTCATTGCTGCCGATATCCAGAATGATGTCGCCACGGCTGGGCTTGGCCGCATCCAACGCCATCCGGCTGATGCCGTCCAGATGCCGGATCATGCTTTCATTCAGGCCGGAGCGATACCCATAGGTATGGCGGAACAGATCTTCGCCCGCGAAATCATGACGCAGCTGAACCAGGCCGCAATTGTCGCAACGGACGAGCTCTAGGGGCGCGCGCGCCGGATCGGGGTCAGCGGCGGCGGGAAACACGCCGCACGAGGCCAGCGCGCCAAGGTCGAAAACGCTGCTGAGACCGGAATCAGCGCACAAGCGGCAATGGCTGATTTTCTCAGCGCGCATTGGGTCGCTCGTCGCACATTAAATTCGGGCTTCCGCAGGGTTGCTAAGAACCCCGCGACTCTTCACCGGTTAGCGTTAACGCAAAGTTTATTGGCCCGGCGGCGGAACGTCGATGGCGGCAGGCGGCGCGGCGTCCGAAGGCGCCGCCGGTGGCGCGTCAAAGTTTGAACCGGCTGGAGTCTCGACCGCCACTGGCGGCGCATCGCCGGAGGCCGGCGCGGGACCGCTGCCGCCGCCCAGCGCGTAATTCATGCTGGTCATTTTGCCGCCGGCGAAGTTCAGGGAAACGCTGGCGCCGCCCGGAATCTGAGTCAGGCTGCATTTGATGTCGGTTAAAGCCGCCCGTCCGGCGGGGTCCAGCGCCGCCAAAGCAGGCTCGCACTTGGCCAGACCGCGGGCTTCGGCGGAAGCCAGTTCACCAACGGCCTGGACGCTGTTCGGCCCAAGTTTCAACGATCCGACGGTCACGCCTTGGGTTGCGGCCAGCGCGGCCAAAGCCGGGTCGGCGGCATTTTCCTGGTCAAAGGCTGCCTGGTCGACCTGACGGCGGATTTCGTCGGTGGCTTGGTTGACCGCGTCCTCGATCTTGCTTTGGCGGGCGTCGGACTCGAACGGCCCAATGCGCATGAGATAGGCCGCGATGATCCCCGCTGTGATCAGCAGCGCCAGAACCAGACCGCTTAGAAATGGCACAACCCATTGGAATTTTGTGGGTTGTTCTGTCTCTTGGTCGGATTCAAACATACGCTTTTCCAAATCGTCCGCGGGCGGGACAGGCCGTGGCTCAGGCTTAGATGTTCAAGTACGCGGGCTTTGTCCGCTGAAATTTCGTCGCGGGCCGGCCGCGATCCCCCAGATCCTTGGAATTCCGAGCGGTTTTAAGGCGGCTGCGGCTTTTGGCCCGCGCTTTGCAGGCAAGGGGGCGATAATTCAGTCCGCTTTTTGGAAAAATCCTATGCATATCCTGGAATTGATCGGCTCCGTGACAGTCACGATCGTGGCGTTCGCCGGAGGCCTATTCGTTCTGTCCATGGCGCCAAAGCTCAACCGCTAAGCCTGACGCCGCGGTCACATGACGCCGGCTTTCAGGAAATCGTGGACGTGGATCAGCCCGGCAGGCCGGCGATCGCCATCCAACACGAACAATTGCGTGATCTTCCGCTCATTGATCAGTTTCAGCGCCGCCGAGGCCAATGTCTCGGGCGCCACCGTCATGGGATTGGCGGTCATCACCTGATCGACGGTCAGGTCCAGGATGCTTGGACCAAGATGGCGGCGCAAATCGCCGTCCGTGATCACGCCGGCCAATTTGCCCTGCGCATCCACAATGCCGATGCAGCCGAATTTCTTGTCCGACATCACTTGTGCGGCCTGCTTCATGGCGCTGCCGGCCGGGACCAGCGGCAATTCGTCCGCCCCATGCATCAAATCCCGGACTGTCTTGAGCATCGCCCCCAAGGAGCCGCCCGGATGGAAGACGTGAAAGTCCTGCGCCGTGAAGCCGCGCTTTTCCAGCAAAGCCACGGCCAAGGCGTCGCCGAGCGCCATCATCAAAGTGGTGGACGTGGTCGGCGCGCTGGTTTCGTCGCAGGCTTCGGCGGCGTCCGGCGTCAGCAGCAGCATGTCGGATTGTTGGCCGAGCGCCGAATCCGCTTTGGCGGTCATGCCGATCAAGGGAATGGCGAAGCGCTTGGCGAATTGCACGATGTCCGACAATTCGCGGGTCTCGCCGGATTTGGACAAGGCGATCACTGCGTCGTGCGGCGTGATCATCCCCAGATCGCCGTGGCTGGCTTCGGTGGGGTGCACAAACATCGCCGGCGTGCCGGTGGAGGCCAAGGTGGCGGCGATTTTGCGGGCCACGTGACCCGATTTGCCGACTCCGGCGACGATGACGCGGCCCTCGAGCTCCAGCAATACATCCACCGCTTTGGCGAAATCGGCCGGGGGCGACTCGGAAAATTCGGCCAGGGCGTCGGCCTCAAGGCGCAGCACCCGGCGGGCGATCGCCGCCGCAGAGGGCGCCGGAGAGGAGCTGTTATCCGTCATATCTATCGGCCTAGCGCTCTGGGCGGACGCCTTCAAGCAGCAAAGGATTAACCATGATACGCCGCCGATTGGTCAGATCTGGCTATGCGGCGGATAGCTATTCTAAACCAGACTTGGGTATGGTGGCGGTCTGATGGCCGAAACTTCCCCAACACGCGCCGCAAAATCGCGGAAAGGCGAAACGAACCCGCGTTCGTTTGACTCGCTCTATACGCATGGCTTTGTGCGCGCCGCTTTGGCATCGCCGGTCGTGTCCTTGGCCGACCCTGACGCGAACGCGGACGCGATCATCGCTCTGGCGAAAAAGGCCGACGCCGATTCCAGCGCCTTACTGCTGCTGCCAGAATTGTGCGTCAGCGGCTACGCCATCGAAGACCTCTTGCTGCAGGAAACCCTGCTCGACAGCGCCGAAGAGGCCATCGGGCGGATCGCCGAGGAAACCCAAAACCTTCTGCCGGTCATCGTCATCGGCGCGCCGGTGCGGGCCGATCAGGCAGTCTATAATTGCGCCGTCATTCTGCATCGCGGCCGTATCCTCGGCGTGGTTCCCAAAACCTATCTGCCGAATTACCGCGAGTTCTACGAAAAGCGGCACTTCCGCTCCGGCGCCGACGCCATCACGGATGTGGTCGAACTGGCGGGCCAGGAAGCGGCCTTCGGCGTGGGTTTGATCTTCGCCGCCGCCGATATGCCGGACTTCATTCTGCATGCGGAGATTTGCGAGGATTTGTGGGCGCCGTCGCCGCCGTCCAATTTGGGCGCGATGGCGGGCGCGACCGTGCTGGCGAATCTTTCGGCTTCGAACATCACCATCGGCAAAGCGCGCGACCGCGCCATTCTCTGCGATGCGCAAAGCCGCCGCTGCGTCGCTGCGTATCTGTACGCCGCCGCAGGTCACGGCGAATCCACCACCGATCTGGCCTGGGACGGCCAGCTCAGCGTCTATGAGTTTGGGCAGAAGCTGGCGGAATCGCCGCGCTTCGCCACCGAAGCGACCTACGTCACCGCCGACATCGACGTGGAGCGGCTGCGGTTGGAGCGTTTGCGCTTCAGCACCTTCCGCGACAATGCGGCCGACTATTCCGGCATCGTTGAAGGTTTCCGGCGAATCGAGTTCACGCTCGCGCCGCCGGTGTCGAAGGCCGTGCCTTTGCAGCGTGCGCTCGCGCGATTTCCTTTCGTGCCTGCTGATGCGGCCAAGCTCGATGAAGATTGCTTCGAGGCTTATAACATCCAGGTCAAAGGTCTGCTGACCCGCCTGCAAAGCGGCGGCGTGAAAAAGATTGTCATTGGTGTTTCGGGTGGGTTGGATTCAACCCAGGCGTTGCTGGTCGCCGTCCGCGCCATGGACCTGATGCAGGCGCCGCGCACCAATATCATCGCCATTACGATGCCCGGCTTCGCCACCAGCGCCGGGACGAAAACCAACGCTGAGGCCTTGATGACCGGGCTCGGCGTCGACCAGCGCGAGATCGACATTAAGCCCGCCGCCAATCTGATGCTAAAGGATATCGGCCATCCGTTTGCGCGCGGCGAGAAAGTCTACGACGTCACGTTCGAGAATGTGCAGGCGGGCCTGCGCACCGATTATCTGTTCCGGGTCGCCAATTTCGAAAACGGCCTGGTGCTGGGCACCGGCGACTTGTCGGAGCTGGCGCTGGGCTGGTGCACGTATGGCGTCGGCGATCACATGTCGCATTACAACGTCAATGCCTCGGCGCCGAAGACGCTGATCATGCATTTGATCCGCTGGGTGGCGGCGCGCGGCTTCTATGGCGACGCGGTCGGCGAGACACTTTTGAAGATTTTGGCCACCGAAGTATCGCCCGAATTGGTGCCTGCGGACGCCAGCGGCAAGATCCAGTCGACTGAAGCCTCGATCGGGCCATACGCGCTGCACGACTTTGCGCTCTTTTACATCACGCGGTTCGGCATGAAGCCGTCAAAGGTCGCCTTCCTGGCGCGCGCCGCTTGGGCCGACCCAAAAAGCGGCGCTTGGCCGGAGGGCGTCAAAGAGAGCGACCGGCGCGCTTACGACCTGCCGGTGATCAAGAAGTGGCTGGAGGTTTTTCTGCACCGCTTTTTCACGACCAGCCAGTTCAAGCGTTCAGCCGTCCCGAATGGTCCGAAGATCACGTCCGGCGGCGCCTTGTCGCCGCGCGGCGATTGGCGTGCGCCTTCTGACGGCAATGCGCGGATTTGGCTCGCAGAACTAAAAAAAAACGTGCCTTAACACCAGCGTGATGGAACGACATTACCGTTGAAGCGTACAAAGTCGCGGCGTTCGGCGCGGGAAAAGAATAAATGCCAGTCATCATTCCAGTGATTTTGTCGGGTGGCGCGGGGACGCGGCTCTGGCCTTTGTCACGGCAGCGGAAGCCCAAACAATTTCATGCATTCGGCTCGGAAGGCACGCTGTTTGGCGAAACCGCCAAGCGCTTTTCCGGCTCCGTGGGCGATGTCCAGTTCGCGCCGCCGATTGTCGTGTGCAACGAAAGCCAAGTGGATGCGGCGCGCGAATCTCTGGCGCAGGCGGGCGTCACGCCGATGGCGTTTCTGCTGGAGCCTAAGGGGCGCAATACCGCGCCCGCCGCCATCGCCGCCGCCGTGTTTGCAGCCGAAACCAATCCATCAGCTTTACTGCTGGTAACGCCATCGGACCATCTTGTCGGATCGCCGGAAACGCTGATCGCTGCGATCGAAGACGCCGCGCCGGCCGCGGTTGCGGGCAAGGTCGTAACCTTCGGCATCCAGCCGACGGGCCCGGAAACGGGCTATGGCTATATCCGCCAAGGCGCCAAAGAGCCGGGCGGCAAGGCCGTCTTCGCGATCGACAAGTTCGCCGAAAAGCCGAAGCTGCCGGAGGCGCAGCGCATGCTCGATGAGGGCGGCTGGCTCTGGAATGCCGGCATGTTCCTGTTCGGCGCCGGCGCGATGGTCGATGAGGCGGCGATGCTCGCCGATTGCATCTTGGACAATGCGCGGATCGCGGTCGAAAAAGGCAAGCGCAATCACGATGTGATCCGGCTGGACGGCGAAGGTTTCGGCGCCTGCCCGTCCGAACCGTTCGATATCGCCATCATGGAAAAAACCAAAAACGGCGCCGTGGTGCCGGTATCGCCGGACTGGAGCGATGTCGGGTCCTGGTCCGCGCTTTGGGATATCGCCGCCAAGACGCCGGACGGCAATGCGGGCGACGCCATCTTTATCGACGCCAGCAATTGCCTGGTGCGCTCTGACGGACCCGAAGTGGCTGTGCTCGGCGTCAAGGATCTGATCGTCGTGGTGTCCGAAGGCGCGGTGATGATCCTGCCGCGCGAACAATCGCAGCGGGTGCGCGACGTGGTCGAGCATCTGAAGTCCAAGGACCGCACCGACCTTTTATAGGCGCCGCCCAAATCGGCGCCGCAGGCTTATGTTGCCGCCTCGGCGGATTTTCATTGTATTGGAGCAGCGCTCTGGCTCGATGCCGGAGGATGCGTGGGGATGAGCAATGACCAAAGCGTGGCGCGGCAATTATCTTGAAGACTTCAAGCCGGGTTCGACCCTGGTGCACGCGACGCCGCGCACGGTCACCGAAGCGGATGCCGCCCTAAATATCGGCCTGACCGGATCGCGCTTCTCGCTGTTTTCGTCGGACGCTTTTGCGCAAGCCTGCGGGCTCCCGCAGGCGCCGATCGATCCTTTGCTGGCCTTCCATGTCGTGTTCGGCAAAACCGTGCCGGACATTTCCCTGAACGCGGTGGCCAATCTCGGCTATGCGCAAGGCCGGTTCTTGAAGCTGGTCTATCCGGGCGACACGCTCTCGGCGACCTCTGAAATACTGGGCCTCAAGGAAAACTCGTCCGGCGCCACCGGCGTGGTTTGGCTGCGTTCCAAGGGCGTTGACCAGATGGATGAGGCGGTGCTGGATTATGTGCGCTGGGTCATGGTCAATAAAAAGAACCCCGCCGAACCGCTGGGCGAGGCCAAGCAGCCGCACTTGGCGCCGTTCGTGGCGGCCAAGGACTTGATCATCCCGGAAGGCCTGGATTTTTCGGATTACGATTTCGCGCTGGCCGGCGAGAAATACACGCTCGACGATTACGAGGTCGGCGAGTGCATCGACCATATCGACGGTATGTGCGTCGAAGAGGCCGAGCACCAGATCGCCACGCGCCTCTACCAGAACACGGCCAAAGTCCATTTCAACCAATTTGAGCAAGCCAGCGGCCGCTTTGGCCGGCGCCTCATCTATGGCGGCGTGGCGATTTCGATTGCGCGGGCGCTATCCTTCAACGGTCTGGCGAATGCGCAGCTGATGCTGGCGATCAATGGCGGCAAGCACGTCAATCCGCTGTTCGCGGGCGACACCGTCTTCGCTTGGTCGGAAATTCTGGCCAAGGAAGTCATCCGGCCAGGCGTTGGGGCGCTGCGGATTCGGCTGGTGGCGACGAAAAACCAGCCCTGCGCGGAATTCCCGAGCAAGGATGCAAGCGCCAAGCCCGAAGCGACCACCATCCTGGACTTCGATTATTGGGCGGCCATTCCGGCGTAATCGCACTCGCCCTGATATCTCAGTGGGATTGCCCCCGGCCCCTGCTTCGGGATATTCCGGCGCCGTCTAATCAAAATCCGGCGCTGCGCGTTTAAATCGCATCGGCGCTTTGCGGGTGATTATTTTGGGAAAACCTGGCGTTCCAATCCTGGTGGCGGGGGCAAGCGGGCAAGTTGCGCGGGCGATCGCCGAGCGCGCGCCAAGGCATGGCTTCGCGCCGGTCTGTCTGGGCCGCGCGGATATGGACTTAACCCAACCGGATGCAATTCACGCTGCGATAGACCGTGTTGAACCGGCCTTCGTGGTCAACGCCGCCGCCTATACGGCCGTCGATATGGCCGAAAGCGAACCGGACGCGGCCTTCGCCCTAAACCGGGACGGCGCTGCGGCCTTGGCTAAGGCCGCCCATGATTTTCGCCTGCCGCTTTTGCATGTTTCGACCGATTACGTTTTCGACGGACTGGGCGGCGCGCCCTATTCGGAACGCGCCGCGCCCCGCCCGTTAGGCGTGTATGGCCGCTCCAAGCTGGAAGGCGAACAGGCGGTTCTGGCTGCGCATCCCCACACCATCATCTGCCGGTCGTCCTGGATTTTCAGCCCGTGGCCGAAAAATTTCGCGCTGACCATGCTCGATTTGGCTGGGCGGCAGACCGAGCTGTCCGTGGTCAATGACCAGCGCGGCAAACCCACTTATGCGCCGGACCTCGCGGATGCGCTGATGGATGTCGGCGCCCTGGTGACCGCGCTAGGCGCAGCCGACGTCCCCCGTCTTCTGCATCTGGCCAATAGCGGCGAGGCGACGTGGTATGAATTCGCGGCGGCGATTTTCGAGCAAGCCAAAAAAGCGGTGCGCACGGTTCCGAAACTGCACGCCATTCCTACCGCCGACTATCCGACTCCGGCGCAAAGGCCGCTTGATAGCCGCCTGGATTGTTCGGCTGCTGAGCGTTTGTTAGGGCGTTCCATGCGACACTGGCGATCCGCCCTGGAGGATTGGGCGGGGAGAGTCTTGCATGGATGAGGGTTCCCCAGCGCAGAATGCCGGCTCACCGAGGGTCGGCATCGTCATCGGCACCTTCAACGCCAATGATCATTGGCCGCGTTTGCGCACCGCACTCCTGAATCAGACCTTCAAGGATTTCGAAGTTGTCGTCATCGACAACGCGTCCGACCTCGACAAGCGCCTGGCTGACGCCGATCTGCCGGTGGGTTTCCGGCATATCCAGCTGACGGAAAATATCGGCTACGCCGCCGCGACCAATCGTGCGGTCGCGACCTTGCAGACCGAATTCATCGCCATGCTCAATCCCGACGCCTTCCCGGAACCGGAATGGCTCGAGCAATTGATGAATGCGGCGGGCCGGCATCCGGGCGCAGCGGCGTTCGGCTCCACGCAATTGCGCGACGACGCTTTCGGCGTGTTTGACGGCATCGGGGATTCCTATTGGGCCGGCGGGCATCCGTTTCGCGCCGGGCACGGACGGTCACAGAAATATCTGGCGGCGGAGGGCGAAACCTTCAGCGTGTCGGCGGTCGCCGCCTTATTCCGTCGGCAGGCGTTTTTGGATATCGGCGGATTCGATGAGCGGTTTTTCGCGATCTGGGTCGATGTCGATTTCGGCTTCCGCTTACGTCTTGCCGGCGGGCGCGCGATTCAGGTTCCGGACGCGGTGGTGCACCATATCGGCGGCTTGACGATCGGGCGGCGATCGCCCTTTCGCACCTATCACGCTTTTCGCAACCGGCTCTGGATCTTCGTCAAGAATATGCCGGCGGCGTTTTTCTGGTTCTGTTTGCCGGGTCACATCGCCATGACCGCGGTGGATCTCTTTTTGCTGGCGCTGCGCGGCGCCTGGAAAGAAGCCTGGCTCGGCCTGAAACATGGCTGGAAAGACCTGCCGATGATCATCGAAACCCGGCGCGAAGTGCAGGCCAAACGGCGCATCACTTTAGGGGCTTTGGCAAAGGTGGTCGTCTGGTCGCCGATCGATCCGTTCTTCAAGCGGCCCAAGGTCTGGGCGACGGAAGAGCCCGAATTGTTGCCGGCCCGCTAGATATTGAAGGCCGCGCCGGTCTCGCGGAACCATTGC
>JBEVJO010000113.1:0-4588 GCA_040510175.1 Caulobacterales bacterium | reverse complement strand
GTCCGGCCGTGAACGCAGGATCTTTTTCCGCCCCCAGACGAACGTCGTCGACCTCTACGCCGCCGAAGTCGAGGCGATTGATTTTTAAGTCGAGTCCGACGCCGCGATCGACCATCGAAGCGCGCGCCCAATTTTCCGCGATAGGCGTGCGGCCGATCCACAAACCGGCAACCGCCAGCGCTGCGCCAGACACGAGAATCGCGGGCGACGGCAGGCGGGCGCGACGCTCGCTGAGAGCGCCGTCGCGGGAGGATGCAGAGGGCGTGGCCATCGCCGCTCGGCTCTAACCTTTCATTCGCGTGATGGGGGAGCGGTCGCGCGTCCGCCTTACGATTGCGTTAAGCCATATTTTTGTCTTTATAGCGACGCCATCCTGTTGGCTTAAGACCTGCATGGCGTTGCGAAAGCTGGCCTGTGTTTGTGTGCGCATGCTGAGCGTATGTCCGTAACGAACCCATGTTGGGGGGCCTAAGATTACAGTGTCGTTAGAAGACTTAACGTTTGCTTCCGGTTATCACGGAGCAACAGGGTAAATTTGGTCTAGGACGCTGGTCTGTTTTAAACGCGGGGGCCATACTTTCCGGCCCAAAGCTAAGGATGAATTGCCTCATGGCCAAGCCACTGGCTGACCAGGACGTGCTGCAGGACGTCAGCACGACGGAAGTAGAAACTTCCAAAGGAAACAATAAGCGCCGCGTCATCTTGGGCGCCTCTCTCCTGTGCGGAATTGTCGCGGGCGCATTGATGATCGGCGCCGCCGACGATTTCGGCAGCAATCTGGCGATGTATCGCAGCCAAGTCCTCGCCAAGATTAAGGCGGACGCGGTCCTTAAGCAGCGGGAATTGGTTAAGGCCGAGCACCTGGCCTTCATAAGCGTTGGGGCCGCGGGCCCAGCCACGCGCACCGCTTTGGGCAAAGGTGAGACAATTGCCGGCGCCATCGCCCGGGCCGGCGCCCCAGTTCAGGACGCCGCAGCGGCGGCCGCGGCATTCTCTCAGGTTGCAGACGCGCGCGAACTGCGCAGCGGACAGCCCATCACCGTGTATCTGACCTCTTATACGGGCGACGAAGCCCTGGCCGGCATCAGCCTGAAGACGGCGGCGGATCGCACCATCTCGGTCGCGCGCGACGCCGACGGCGGCTATGTCGCCCGCGAATTAGCCGTGGCCACCTTCCCCGCCTATGGACACGCCAAAGGTAAGATCGAAGGCAGCCTCTATGGTTCCGCCCTCGCCGCCGGCGCCACTGATCGCGAAGTCGCCGAATTCGCTGACCAACTCGCGTTTGATGTCGATTTCGAGCGCGACGTGTTGCCGGGCGATAGCTTTGAAATGGTATTCGAGCGCCAAGTCGATCGCGGCGGCGCCACTGTCAAAACCGGCGATTTGCTGTTCATGGCCTTCGAACCCCAGCAAGGCAAAGCCCGCCGCTTCTATCGCTTCCTTGAGCCCGACACAGGCAAGGTCGATTTCTTCGACGAAGCCGGCTACTCGATCCGCCGTTTCCTGATGGCGACCCCGATCAACAACGCCCGCCTCACCTCCGGCTTCGGCATGCGCCGCCACCCGATCGCGGGCTACAACAAGATGCACAAGGGCGTTGATTTCGGCGCCGCTGTCGGCACGCCAGTGATGGCCGCGGGCGACGGCGCCGTCGTTGAAGCTGGCCGCAAAGGCGGCTACGGCAATTACGTACGCATCCGTCACGCCAATGGCTATGAAACTGCGTACGGCCACTTGTCGCGCTTCGGCTCCGGCGTTCGCAAAGGCGCACGCGTCAGCCAAAGCCAGATCATAGCGTTCTCCGGCAATACTGGCGCTTCAACCGGTCCGCACCTTCATTATGAAGTGATCGTCAAAGGGCAGCAGATTAATCCTCAGAGCGCGAAACTGCCAACGGGTCGCCAGCGGTCTGGGGCAACGCTCGTCGCGTTCCGGTCCGAACGTGAACGCATCGACGCTATTCGCGACGGCCGAATTCAGTCGCCTGCGCCTATGATTGCAAGCACTGGCAGCGATCAGCTCGCCTTCAAAGGCCGCCTCTAATCTACGGTTGAGCCGGCGCTGGCATGTTCGGCGCCGGGACTGGCTGAATATCCGGCGTTTGCTTGGCGCGATTCTCAACCGCATTGGCGGCGTCGCCAACAGCGTCAGCGCTTCGCTCCAACGCGGCGTTGGCATTGTTCTGCGATGCGCCGCTGCCATACATCACATACGCAAGCACGCCGACAATCACCACAAGCGCGCCAACGACAAAGTAGAGAAATCCATTTCCGCCTGAGCGGGCTTCGGTCGCCATGTCACATCTCCTTGCGAAGCTCGCGCTTTAAACGCGCACTAAGAAGGCTGGTTCCACGATGACGGGGCCGTTGACGCGGTCAGCGCTTGGTCCGGTCAACGACGTCGGCGAGACTCGCGCCCACATCCTCCGCGGCGTTGTCCACGGCGGCGGCGCTTTTTTCGACGACGCGATTCGCCTCTGACCGGCTAATGCCGCCATTGTAATGAATATACGTGAATCCCAGCAGGACGGCGACCACCGCTCCGAGCAAAAATGAGAATACATGGCCGCCACGATTGTGGCGCCTATGAACGACTTCCATTTGGATTTCCCTCCGACTTGGGAGGTCAACCCCTAAGCGCCGCCACAGTTCCCCTAATACGGGAGAGAGCTTCGTAGGGTCATTCCGGAATCGTCAGACCTTTTTTCACGGCGGGTCGCGCGCCGACGACTTCGAGCCACCGATTCAGCGACGGCTTGTCTTGAAAATAGGCGCCGAGTTGCTCTTTCAAATAGCCTTGGGCGGCCGCGATCCACGTGTAGTTCATAATGTCAGCGATCGAATAATCGGCCCCGCCCAAATATTCATTCGCATCAAGCCGCTGATCCATTACCTTCAGCAAGCGCGCCGATTCATCGACATACCGCTGGATAGCGAAGGGGATTTTTTCGGGCGCGCGCATGGCGAAAAATCCAAGCTGTCCAAGCATGGGCCCGGTATTGCCGACCTGCCAGAACGTCCAAGCCATCGTCTCGGCGCGCGCACGGCCAGAGGGTGGCAAAAGCTTGCCGGTCTTCTCGGCAAGATAAACCAGAATGGCGCCGGATTCGAAAATCGAAATCGGATCGGCCGGATTGCTTTCATCGACGATCGCTGGGATCTTGTTGTTGGGCGAAGCGGCGAGGAAATCCTCCGGCCGCTCAGCCTTGGAAATATCCACGTGATGCACTGAATATTGCAGCGCCAATTCTTCCAGCGCGATCGTCGCCTTATAACCGTTCGGCGTCTTAGCCGTGTAAAGCCGTATCATTCGCGCTCCCATCAAGGCGGCGCTTTGACAAAACCGGCTCGCCATACAGCGTCGTCCGCTGCTTCAATGGCCTGCCGATCGCGGACGTCAATTGCGTCATCGCCGCTTCATCCAGCAATTGCCCATTTACGCCGCCTGCGGCGCGCGTGATCGACTCATTCATCAAGGTGCCGCCCAGATCGTTGGCGCCGGCCTGCAAACACAGAGCAGCGCCCTCCGGCCCCATCTTCACCCAAGACGTTTGAATATTGGCGATGTGGGGATGCAGCACGAGGCGCGCAACCGCATGCATCAAGACCGCTTCGCGAAACGTCGGGCCGGAACGCGCCAGCCCTTGGCGCCACATCGGCGCTTCCATGTGCACAAACGGCAACGGCACGAATTCGGTGAAGCCGCCGGTGCGTTTCTGCAAATTTCGGACACGCAGCAAATGCCGCGCCCAATGTTTGGGCTGTTCGACATGGCCGTACATGATCGTGGCCGTAGAGCGTAGGCCCACCGTGTGCGCCGCCTCCATCACCGCCAGCCAGCCGTCAGTGTTTACCTTGTCGGCGCAGATGATGTCGCGGATTTCGTCGTCGAGAATTTCCGCCGCCGTGCCCGGCAGCGTGGACAGGCCAGCTTCTTTCAGCCGGCGCAAATAAACTTCCAACGACAGACCCAAAGTTTCGGCGCCGTGCGTGATTTCCAGAGGCGAGAAGGCGTGCACATGCATGTCCGGCGTGGCGTCTTTGACCGCGCGCACGATCGAAAGATAGGTGTCGCCGGTATAGTCAGGGTGGATGCCGCCTTGCAGACAGACTTCCGTGGCGCCCGCTTCCCAGGCCTCGACGCTGCGTTTCGCGACTTCCGCCAGATCCAGTTTGTAAGCCGGGCCGCGCGCGTCGCGCGCGCCGCCGCCTTTGGAGAAGGCGCAGAAGGTGCAGTGATAGAGACAGATATTGGTGTAATTGATGTTGCGGTTGGAAACGAAGGTCACTGTGTCGCCGGCAATTTCGCGGCGCAGAGAATCCGCGGCGTCCAACACAGCCTGCAAGTCCTGCTCCCGCGCCGCGAACAACCGCACGATGTCCGCTTCCGAAAGGTCGCGTCCCGCCGCCGCACGATCCAACAGTCGCACCATTTCCGGCGAAACTTCAGCCGATTGTTGCGCGCGCAAATCCGGCACAGGCGGCGCATCGCCCGCCCCGGCGTTCCAGCTTTCGCTGCGCGCAAAACCAAATGAATCCGCAGCGCGCAGCACAGGCTTGATCATGCCTTTGTCGAGCCAGCGCGC
>JBEVJO010000112.1:0-5666 GCA_040510175.1 Caulobacterales bacterium | reverse complement strand
CAAGCGACGACGATATCGTGGAGCCGCCTTTTAGGTCGCCGCGAAACACGATCGAGCGGGTTTCTGCATTGGCGGATGGTTTGTAATCGACAAACCAGGTGATGCGCGACGATCCCCGGGTGAAGCGGTTCTCACTGACCAAGACGGCGTCCTTGCCGAACCGGTGGGCGATATAATCGCGTAATGGCCTTTTCAATAGTTCCATGACGTCTCGCGTTTCCTCGTAAAGCTACTCCGTCCGAAATTGCGCCCGCAGCGAGTGCCTCCGGATGGGCTGTTTGATCCGATTTATGCGGAGAGGATCAGCGATTTGTAAAGCCTCGTTATTTGACTCAACGGGTGGTCAGTTTGCACTTTTTTGGCGGTGCTCCGCCGACCGTCCATCAATAGCTGAGGCATCCGAAAAGAGTTCTGCCGCAAAGAGGGCTTCCCAGTCTCTTGAAAGCTTAAGCGCTTAGGTTTGATGAGCAAAGTCCAAGCCGCCGCTTTGCCGGGAGTATGCCCTTGGCGAAACGCCAAAACGCGTTTTAAACGCGCGTGCAAAAGAGCTCTCTGACTTGTAGCCGATGCGGCGGCTGATCTCCCACAAGGGCGGCGGGTCTTCGGCGCACAATAGTTCCACCGCGTGCTTCATACGAACATCCGTGAGATACTCGATTGGTGAAACGCCGACATGGTCGCGAAACTTCTCCGCCAGAGATGAGCGCGACAAACCAACCTTATTGGCGAGCATCCGGATCGTCCATTGCTTGTCGAACTGCGTTTGCATGATCCGCAAAAGGGCGCTGGTTGTATCAGACCGCGCTTTTTCCAGCGAGACGCGATAAAGCTGCGATGCCTTGCCGTGGCATGCGCGAATCCCTTGGAAAATACAGAGATTGGCAAGGGCGCTGAGAAAGGCCGTCGCGCCAGGACCATTGCACAATCCGGCGAGCTGCGCGATGTCGATGGGCAATGCGTGATCCATCGAGTCTTCATCCGGCTCTCGCCGAAAGATGTGGAGTTCGGGCGTTGGACAAGACGGGCGAGCGGGAACTGCATGGATCAACGAAATGCTCATACTCGCAACGCGCGCTGCAAGGCCGCTCCCTTCTCTTAGGGACAGGAGTGGCGGCGCATCCCCCGTATCGCCGAAAGCGATTGTTTCGACGCCTGCGGTCTCGTCGTCGGCGCTGCCATCAATCGAATGGGCGTCGCCATAAAACAAGATGGCATAATCGCCGGCGCGCAATTCGAACGATCTTTGCGACCTGTCTAGACGGATGAAAAGACTGCCTTGCAGCACCAGATGCAGCATGACGTTTCGCGATGAGGAAAAGCGGGCGCACGCCCTGCGGCCCAAATCAATTAGAACGCTATCGGCATGCTCGACACTGCGTTCCTGCAAGAGATAGTCGGTCAAAGTCGTCATGTCGTCTTTAAGCTCGTTGAAACAGAAGACGGCGTGATCCGCGGGGTATCCTCGCGCCAACCCGCAAACTTAAGCGGTTTGTGGCGCCTTGGGCAAGATTGCTTGCCATGTGCTTCCCACCGCCGAGTTGGTCGCCGATTTAGGAGACGCTGGGACGTGGCCGGTAAAGCGCGAACAGGGCGCCAATGGCTAAAAATGTCGCTATGTGCAGCGCAATAGACGTCTCATATCCGCCGGTCTGATCGTACAAAAAGCCGGCAAACGGCGCTGCGCCGAAAAGAAATGGGATCTTGGCGAAATAGATCAAACCCATCACGCGGCTGAAATTTCCCAGGCCGAGCCATTGATTTGCCACGACGCCGCAAAGCCCGACAATTCCGCCGGAACAAATACCCATTAGGAGCGCGGTCACCACTAACTCCAAGAAGCTCGCGCCGATGAAAAATAGCGCGGACCAAGGCGCCGCCCAGCTAAAGGACAGCAGCGCCAGCGCCTTTGGCCCCCCAATGCGATCGGCTATCCAGCCAAAGGCGAGCGCGCCGCCGGCGCCAGCGACGCCAAAAGCGGAGAGAACCGCGGACGCCGATCCGATGTGAAGTCCTTTGTTCAGCGCCAAGGGCGTCAAGTGGGTCACCATCATAACACCGCCAGCTGTCAGGACGCCGATGCCGAGAGCCAAAACCATGAAGGATGGATTGGCGATTATCTCAAGCGTGGACCCGGGATTGAGCGCCGCCGTTTTTCTTTTAACAGCTTCGGTTTCGGCGGCCCCCAGCGCTTCCTGATTTACTTTGCTTGGGAAGTCGATGACGCCAAGAAGTATCGGCGGAAGACACAGAAATATTCCGGTGATCAGCCCGAACAATGCGTCCAATCCATAAGCCTGCAAGACCGCTGCGGATATGATTGGGAACACAAAAACAAAAAACGGCATATTGACGAAACCCAGCGCGCGTCCTCGACCCTTTTCAAACCAAGCGCTCACCAATGCAGACGATGGGATCACGCCCAAGAGGCAAATTCCGGGGCCTAGGATCAGCAAATAGATCGCCAGCAAGAGTGAGATGGAGTCCGCCTGCGTCAGCAAGGCGTAGCCGGCTGCGTTCATCAATGCGCCAGTAATCATGAGTGCGCGAATTGAAAATCGTGTCAAGAGCGCGCCGACGACAGGCGACAATAATCCCATCGACAGCATCGCCAGGCTCAAGCCTGATGACGCCAGTGTTCGGTTGGTTCCAAATTCAGTTTGGAGCGCGTTCACGATCGTCCCATAGACGCCGAAACTCAAGCCGATCGCGCAATTCTGTGCGAGAAACGCAATCACCATCATCCGCCAGCCGGCGAATTTGGTTGTGCGCGATGGCCGCTCTGAAACGGCGTCCGCAGTTTCGTGAGTCATGCCGCGATCCCTACGTGTTTCGCACGCAATTTTCATTTTCCCGCCGCTTTGCGCGCGCGAAAACGGCCGGCGAGAAAGCGCACGCACTTGCCGACGTCGCCATAGCGCGCAGGATGCCGAGCATAGTCAACGCGCCTTGGTGGCTTCGGATCATCTGCTGACTTTTTTGGACGATCGGTTCGTTTACGATAATGCGCATGAGCATAGTATGTCCGCACACGTACGCTGTTTTGTTCGTGAGTGCTTTACATGGGCGTGCATTGAAGCTGCGCCTCTTTTGCGTTGCAACAATGGAGATTTTTCAGACGCGATCCTGAGTTATCCAACAATTTCAGCAACGATGCGTCACATCGAAAATAGACGCGCGATAGGGGAGGAAAATATGAAACGTTTTGGACTCTTAAGTCATACTGCATTGGCTCTGGTGATGATCGCGGCTGTTGATGTCGGCGCCGCTTCCGCGCAAAGCGCAGATAAAGTCGCCAAAGACGATATTATCGTAACCGCGCGTAAGCGGAATGAAACTTCGCTTTCTGTCCCAGTCGTGATCACGGCCGTTTCGGGCGCCGAATTGGAGCGGCGCGCTGTGAACAGTATTGACGGGATTGCGCGCCTAGTGCCGCAATTGGTTGTTGGCGAAGGCGGCGGCACCGTTCAGGGCGGCAATATCGCTTTGCGCGGCATCAGCGGCGCGGACGCCAATCCATTCGCTGATCAAGCGGTTTCGTTCAACATTGACGGTGTGCAGGTTTCCCGTGCGAGCATCCGTCGTATGGCTGAAATGGACCTTCAGCAAATCGAGATTTTGAAGGGGCCGCAAACGCTGTTTTTCGGCAAGAATAGTCCGGGCGGCATTATCTCGATGCGCTCCGCGGATCCTACGGACAAGTTCTCGGCCAAGATATCGACCGGTTACGAATTCAACGCTCGTGAGTGGCGCGGAGATGGCTATGTATCAGGCCCCATCTCGGACACGCTCGGCTTCCGTATTGCGGCATATGGTACGGATATGAAGGGCTGGACAAAGAATGAGGTGCCGGATGCTTCGCCGCTAGCGCCCGATCACGGCCGTTCGCCGGATAGCCAGGAATACGCGCTGCGCGGCACGTTGAAATACGCGCCGACCGATCGGTTCTTCGCGCGACTCAAAATGAACTATGGCCATGTGAAAGGCGACTCTTCCGCTGCAAACGTGCAATTCGTCGACTGTCCCGTCGGCGGGACGCCGCAAAGCGGCGGCATCGACGATTGCAAGGCGGACGATCATGTTTCTGTCGGCAATGTAGGGACGGCAGTCGGCCTGCTAGATGGGCGCTTCGGCGATGGTGAAACCTTCTTGAAGCAGAAGCAGGCGCTTGGCAGCCTGGAGATGGAATACAATCTCACTGATCACCTGACTCTGTCATCGATCACTGGCTATTACGACGTTTCTCTGCGGAATTTGGCCAACTTCACCGCCAGTTATATTCCCGCGTCCGTTCTATCCAGCTTGAACCGTATGAACATCGAGGAAATCTCGCAGGAAGTGCGGTTGACGAGCTCGTTTGATTCGATGCTGAACTTCATGATCGGTGGCTTCTACCAGGAAACCACAGCGAAGGCCGGATCGACGACTTTCCTGGGCGCCGATACTCCTTTTCTCATTAACAACTATCTCCTGGAGCAAAAGGGCAAAGCGTCTTCGATTTTCGGCCAAGCCTTATTGGATATTACGCCAAAATTGGAGCTGGCGGGTGGCGGGCGTTATTCGCACGAGAAGAAGAGATTGCCCTCGGTGAGCTCTCAGCCTGCGTTCAGTGTTCCCGTTTATCCGCCGCCTGAGGTGACGACAGTTCTGGATGAGTCCAGTTGGAACGACTTTTCCCCGGAAGTGTCGCTGACCTATCGTCCGTCAGAAACGCTTACCTTCTTCGGTTCGTACAAAGAGGGCTTTTTGTCCGGTGGGTTCAATTCTGGATCGGCTAACTTCGCGTTGCCGCTGGATTATGATGAACAGCGCGTCGATGGTTTCGAAGCGGGGGTAAAAGGGCTGTTCCTCGACGGCGCGCTTCGGACTAATCTTGCACTCTATACCTATGACGTGACCGGCTTGCAGGTGCAGGTCACTACGCAAGGCACGATTCAGGAGTTGAAAAACGCCGGTAAGGTGAAATCCCAGGGCGCGGAATTTGACTTCACCTACCGTATGCCGGTGGATGGCCTCAATCTGCATGGCGCCTTGGGATACAGCAAAGGCGAGTACGACGAGTACTTTGCGAGTTGCTATCGCGGCCAATCCAAAGCATTGGGCTGCGCCTATGTGCCGGTTCCTGGTTCGCCAGGCCAGGCGGTGCTGGCGGCCCCGGGGACACCCGGCTCGTTGCAGGATTTGTCGAACACCGACCTTATCCGGGCGCCGGAATGGACCGGCAATATCGGCTTCACCTATGAAACGCCGATCATGACGGGGCTTGTGCTCGGCCTGTCTGGAGACGCCACCCACAGCGGCTCTTATCTGACCGACGCCACATCCAAAGCAGCAGGGCGGTCGCCGAGCTACACCTTGCTCGACGCTACTGTGCGGCTGGCGACTGAGGATGAACGTTGGGAGGTTGCATTCATCGGTAAGAATCTCTCGAACGAGTATTACTGGACGCGCAATTCGGACTCTCCATTCACCGGTACGCCGCCGGGCAACGAAGCCGGTCCGAGCGTGCTGGGCGATACTGTGTCGTCCATCAGCCGCGGGCGCGATCTTATGGTCCGCGTTACTGCGAAATACTAATATAATCGAAGTGGGTGAGAGGAGGGCGACAGTTGCGGCTGTCGTCCTTTTCTTTGAGATGTGCATGAAAATAAAAAAAGGCCGCGACGGAG
>JBEVJO010000111.1:0-7757 GCA_040510175.1 Caulobacterales bacterium | reverse complement strand
ACGACGCCGCCGTCCAGATCGCGACCAGCACGATGCCGATGTCTGGCCGGCCGATCATCGCCGCCGGCGTCAGCAGCAAAAGATTCGGATTGCGCCGCGCCGTGTAGAGTCGGAACCAGCTGTCGAACGGCCGCCAAGCGTGCATATGCATTTTGAAACTGCGCATGAAGATGCCTTCTTCGACGCGCTGCGCGACGTAACCACCGACGATTACCCAGAGGATCAAACTGGGATTCTCGATTGTGAATCCCACAGCCTGCACGCCGACCAGCCAGGCCCACCACCAGAAGGGCGGGTGTATTAAATCGATGCCGTGATCGAAAATATTGCCGATGGAACTCGACGTCAGCGTCACGCGCGCCAGTTTGCCATCGACCGTGTCGAGGAATGTCATGATCCAGGCGCAGACCAGACCCCAGCCGAAATCGCCTTTCCAGAATAAATAGAAAGCGGCGAGCACCAGCAGGAAGCCCGCGAACGTCACCATGTTCGGCGAAATGCCCGCCAAGGCGCACCAACGAGTCACGATGCGCGCAGGCATCGGCCACCAATATTTGGTCACGACATCGGTGACGCCTTTGTAGGAGGCCTTGAACAGCCGGGCTTCGACTTGACGGACATTGTCACTGGTCAACGGCTCCAGCACTGGCGGTTCGCGCTTCCGCAGCGCCAGATCGTACGCCAAGGTTTCGGGATCCAGCTTTTCTGGCGCCGGATTCACGGGCGGCGTCCGGCCTTCCAGAAGCGCCTGCGCGGTTTCTGCAGCGTCGGCCGCGGCGACATGCGCGGCCAGAGGCGCACCGTCCGGTCCGGTCAACACGGCGTTGCGCCGCTTGGCCAGAGTCGAGATCAATCTTTCTTCAAACACCCAATCGGCGCGCGCCACCAGCACGCCGGCCGATCCGGAACCGGGAATTTGCTCCGCACTGATCGGCGTCATAGTTGCGCGGCGAAACATCCGGTGCAGCCGTTCGGTTCCGGTCATGCCCCAAATACGGGCGGCGCTCGACCCGACCGCAAGGCCGAATTCCGCTGCTGGCCCCACTGATGCGCTCTCGTATCCCAAACCACTTTCCCCTGTCAGAAACGCGACGCGGCTGGTAGCTAGACCGCCCTTGCAACCTCAAGAACGCGCCCGGATTTGTCTACCTTCCGCCTCGCTCATATCTCCGACCTTCATTTGGCGCCACCCGCGCCCGTACTGGCGCGCCGCCGCATGCCGTTGAAGGCGCATCTGAGCCGCTTTGCCTGGCGCCGCAAGGGCGCCGGCCACTCGATGGAGGCGCTCGGCGCACTGATCGCAGATTTACAGACGCAGAACCCCGATCACGTTGCGATCACAGGGGATTTGACCAACTTTTCCACATCCGAGGAATTCGCAGCCGCGGGAGAGTGGCTGCGCGGCTGGGCGGACCCGCAGGATGTGACCGTAAGTCCCGGCAATCACGACGCTTTGGCCGGCGGGGCCGGCCCGGAGCGGTTTCAGCCTTGGGCTCCTTGGTTGGGCGACGAGGGGACTGTGCAATTTCCATCTGTGCGGCGGCGCGGGGCGGTGGCGCTGATCAATTTGTCTTCCGCCACGCCGACGCCGTTGCATTTGGCGCAAGGCCATCTGGGAGAGCAACAGTTGGAACGGCTGGGCGGCGTCCTGAAAAAGACTGGCGACGAGGGATTGTGCCGGGTCGTACTTCTGCATCATCCCCCCGCGCCGGGCACGGTTTCGCGCCGCAAATCCCTCAAGGACGGGCCGGCCTTGCTTTCTGTGTTGCATGAGTATGGCGCGGAACTGGTTTTACACGGTCACGCGCATCAAGCCTGCGTGGCGTCGTTGGCCGGGCCGAATGGATCCATTCCGGTGCTTGGCGTACCTTCGGCTTCCGCAGTGGGCGGCCACGACGCGCCGGCCCGCTGGCACTGCATCTCCATCGAGAACACCGCCAAGGGATGGAAACTCCAAGTCACCGCGCGCGGTCTGAACGGCGGCGGGGCCATGATCGAACTTGGCCGCTATTCTCTGGTCTAGCGATAACGCATCTGAACGGTGATGGTGCTGCCGTCTTCAGGGACGGTGAACCTGGCCTCGTGCAGTTTGGGCAGGCCAAACTGCGTCGCAGGGTTCTGCGAGAATCCGAAGCCTTCGGCGGGCAGGCCGACGGCATTGCGGTCGAAGTCGCGATTTTCGTTTTCGTCGTGATAGACGGCGACGGCATAGCTTCCCGGCGGGATCAAAAAGCAGACCTTGGTAACCGGCAGCGCCGCATGCACGCGTTGCCGGAACAATTTGCCCTTTGGCGCCAAAAAGCGCTTTTTATTGTCGGGGTAAAGCGTCACGGCTACGAGGCCATTATCGTTGCGCAGCCCGACAGTCTTGACCTCGAGCCGGACGGCGCCGGCTTCGGGGTTTCCCACGCAGGTTTCTGCGGCTAAGACGGCAGAGGGAGAAGAGAACGAACTCGCAAATAATAGAGCGATCGCCAGAAGTGTTCTGACTTTCATTCGATCTACTTCCTTTCTACTCTGACCAACAATGGCGCGGGCAGCACGCCTCAAATAACAGAACAATCGCATGAGCAACCCTACTGCCCTCAAATTCGGCTTTCCGAACAGCCTTATCGCTGAAACCGCGACTTGGCTTGTCCTTTTGCGGCCGCTGCAGCCCACGCTTGGTTCCCTCGTTCTGGTCTGCAAAGAGCCCGCAACTGCGTTTTCGGCCCTCAGCGCACAGGCCTTCCAAGAGTTGCAAACGGTCACCAAAGGTGTGGAGACCGCATTGAGCGCCTTGGTCGGCTATCAACGCATAAATTATCTGATGTTGATGATGGTTGACCGTGACGTTCATTTTCACGTCATCCCCCGCTACGAGGGCGAGAAGTCGTATCAAAACCGCGCCTTCGCGGATGCGGGATGGCCTGGGCCGCCGGCGCTTGCCAGCGCTGTTGAGCTTGACGCCGAATTGATTACAAAGCTGGCCGCCGACATCGCTTCGGCCTGGCCAAAGGCGGAGCCCGAGTGAAACTTATCGACCGGTACGCTTTAAGGCTGGTGATTTGGCCGTTGACGGGCGCTCTTGTGATCACGCTGCTGGCGTTGATCCTTGAGCGCATTCTGCGTCTGCTCGACGCTCTGTCGGACAGCAATGACCGCTTCGGTTACACACTGCAGCTCGCGGCCAATCTGATCCCGCATTATCTGGGGCTGACCCTGCCGGCGGGATTTTTCATCGCCTTGTTTCTGGTCATCAACAAACTGAACGACGGGTCGGAAGTCGATGCGCTGCTGGCGGCCGGCGTCTCGCCCAATCGTCTGGTCGCGCCTTATGTCGGCGCCGGCGTGGCGCTGATGTTGGCCAGTCTCTTTCTGTTCGGCGTCGCGCAGCCTTATGCACGCTATGCGTTTCGCGGCGTCATGCACGCGGCGGAGAACGCAGGATGGAACGGTTTCCTGCAGCCGCAAACGCTTTTGTCCGCCGGACGCAATCTGACGATCACCGCCGATGAGGTGGACATGGCGGACGAAAGCCTGCACCGCGTCTTCATCCGCCATGTATCTAAAAATGGGCGTGAGGAAGTGACCACGGCAAAGTCGGCGCAATTGTATCGCAGTCCGGACGGCGAAAGCGTGACGATCGAAATGAAAGATGGCTACCAGCTGATCGCCAGCAACACCGAGCGGCCGCGCCTTCTCACCTTTGACAGTTTCGGAATCGAGGTGTCGTTGAAAGGCGCGCCGGAGTTTCTACGCGGCCGCGGCGGCGACGAACGCGAGCTGACGATGTTCGAACTGGCCCAGCGCGCCGAATTGCCCAATCCGCTGATCCCGAAGCAGATCCTGTTGTCGGAGCTCTATAGCCGTTTGGCGCGCTCTTTCGCGTTGCCGTTTTTGCCGCTGCTGGCGCTGCCGTTGGGGCTCGCCGCAAAGCGCAGCGGCCGGGCGCCCGGCATCATTATCGGCGGCCTGACATTGCTGGTGTTTCAGCATTCGCTGCAATTCGGCCACGGCCTTACCGAAAGCGGCCGGGCCACAGCCGCAATGGCGATCGGCGTGCCGTTCTTCACGTTTGCAGCGCTCAGTGTGGCGGTCTTCGCAAGCAGCCGCAAACGGCCCGGCGAAACGCCGATCTCGTTGCTGGTGCAAAAGATCGGTGACGTCATTCGCGCCATTCGCGGAGCCAAGGCATGATCCTGCGGCGTCACATCAGCGGCGTCGTCGCCTCACGTATTTTGTCCGCCATGGCGGCCTTTGTGGGCGTGCTGCAGGTTTTGGATATGCTCGATGTCACCAATGACATCATGGAGCGCCATCTCGGTATTGGCGGCGTGCTTTATTACGCGCTGCTGCGCACGCCGGTTCTCGTGGAGCAGGTGGCGCCGCTCAGCGTGCTCGTGGGTTGTCTGTTCGCGTTTCTCAAACTCGCGCGCGAAGACACGATCGTCATTTTGTCGTCCGCCGGGGTCTCGGTTTATCGGCTGGTTGCGATGGCGCTGCCCGCCGCCGTCGCGATCGCTGCTCTGCATTTTGCGACCATCCAATGGATCTCGCCGAAGGCGGAACAAACGCTCACGACCTGGTGGGCCAAGAGCGCACCGCCCAACACGGACGAGGAGCGCAAGCTCAAAAGCATGCGCGTCGGCAACGACGTGCTGATCGCCTCGATGGATGATGAGACAGGGACGAAGCTTTCCAACTTCGGACTGTACCGCCGGGACGCCAGCGGCAATCTGATCCAGCGCACATTCGCGAAGACCGCCGCGTTCGGTCCGAACGGCTGGCGGCTCGACAAGCCCGACTTCGAAATGATCGGCAAAGGTAATGTTCAACGCGGCTCAGCCAGCGAATTGATTTGGGCCGAAGGGCCGTTGCCGCAGGACGTGCGGTCAATCTTCTCCGGCAGTCAGAGCATCACGCCTGGCACCGCGCGGCGCGCACTGGAAGGCGGCGCTGCGGTGCAGCCGCCGGCATATTACCGGTTTGAATTATTGCGTGGCTGGGCCGCACCGGCGACGGCCCTTGTCATGCTTTTGCTGGCGTCGCCGGTGATGTTTGTGCATGCGCGCTCTGGCGGCGTGCCGATCCTGCTTTTGTGCCTGGGGGCGGGCCTGTCGTTTCTCGTGATCAACGGCATCCTTGCGGCGCTGGGCCAGAGTGGAAATCTGCCGCCCTTGCTCGCGGCGTGGGCCGCGTCCGGGATTTTCGGATGCCTTGCGCTGACGGCGCTTGTCTACACGGAGGGGTAA
Organism: Caulobacterales bacterium; assembly: GCA_040510175.1. Lineage (GTDB taxonomy): Bacteria > Pseudomonadota > Alphaproteobacteria > Caulobacterales > Aquidulcibacteraceae > JBEVJO01. Next base: position 2,523 of record JBEVJO010000111.1, on the reverse strand, counting down.
TGGACGGCGCGGGTCAAAAAGCTGCTTCGGATATTGTGATTCACCCGGTCGCCAGCGCGGCCGAGTTGGATCGTTTCATCGCGTTGCCCAACCGGCTCAACAAAAACGATCCAAATTATGTCGCGCCGTTGATGTACGAACGCCGCGAAGCTTTTTCAGCGAAGACAAATCCGTTCTTCGCGCATGCCGAAGTGCAATTCTGGCTGGCTGTGCGCGACGGGCGCGATGTGGGGCGGATCAGCGCGCAGATTGATCAGCTGGCGCCGGAGACGTCTGACCTACCGACCGGCCATTTCGGTTTGATCGCCGCTGAAGACGATCCCGCGATTTTCGCAGCTTTGTTCGCCACGGCTGAGGACTGGCTGAAAGCGCGCGGCAAGCGACGGGCGCTCGGGCCCTTCAATCTGTCTATCAATGAAGAAGTCGGCGTTCTGATCGACGGCTTCGATACGCCGCCGATGCTGATGATGGGCCATGATCCGCGTTATGCCGGCGCACGCGTGGAGGAGCAGGGCTATGCAAAGGCCATGGATGTCTTCGCTTATAAAAGTTTGTCGTCGGATCCGTTCTCGCCGCGCGTCGTGAAGTTTGTCGAGCGTCCCTTGCCGAGTAATGTGCGCGTGCGCCAACTGAACATGAAACGCTACGATGACGAGGTGAACACGCTCACCGAAATCCTCAACGATGCGTGGCGGGGCAATTGGGGCTTTACGCCGACCACCGAAGCCGAGACTCGCCAGTTGGCGAAGTCGCTGAAATCGGTTGTGGATCCGCGCTTGACCTGGTTCGGCGAGATCGACGGCGAAACCGCGGGCATCGTGGTCTTTATCCCCAACGTCAATGAAGCGATCGCTGACCTTGATGGCAAGCTGTTGCCATTCGGCTGGGCCAAGCTGTTGTGGCGGCTCAAAGTGAAAGGCGTGAAGACCGCGCGCGTGCCCCTGATGGGGGTGCGTCAAAAATTCCACCGCATGCATGCCGGGATGCTGTTGCCGTTTTACATGATCAATGCGGCCCATCAGGAGGCCAAGGCGATGGGGATCACAACCTACGAATCGTCGTGGATCCTTGAGACCAACGCGCCGATGCGCGGTGTCTTGGAGGGCCTCGCCGCTAGGATCTACAAAACCTATCGCATCTACGAGAAGACAATCGCGTGAGTGCGCTAAGCGCTTTGGTTCTAGCCGGGTCGCGCGGCGGAATCGATCCGGTCGCGCAATACGCTGGAGTGACGCACAAGGCGCTGATCCCGCTGGGCGGCGCGACCTTGTTGGAACGCGTGATGGGAGCCCTGAAAGCGGCAGGGGCGACACGCATCGCAGTTTGCAGCAATGATCACGCAGTCGCCCAACTCGCGGCGCAGCGCGGCGCCGAAACATCGCCGGCGCAATCCAGTCTCAGCGCCAGCGTGCGCGCCGGTATCGAGTTGCTTGGAGCACCGGTGCTGATCACGACGTCGGATCATGCATTGCTGCAGGCCGACTGGATCAAGCAATTCGTTGATGATGCGCCCGCTGAGTCCGATATTTGCGTGCTGCTGGCGCGGCGGGATGTGGTTGAAGCGGCCGCCCCTTCGACACAGCGCACCTATCTGAAATTCGCCGACGGCCAATGGTCCGGCTGCAATCTGTTTCTGATTCGCACGCCGCGCGCCCTCAGCGCAATCGATCTATGGCGGAAGGTCGAGGCGGATCGCAAGAAGCCCTGGCGCATCGTGCGTCTGCTGGGTCCTGCTACGCTCCAGCGTTACATTCTAGGACGTCTCACGCTTGCGGACGCTGTGGCGCGTATGGGACGCCTTAGCGGGATCGACGCCGCGGTCGTCGCCAGCAAATTTGGTCTCGCGGCGGTCGACGTCGACAAGCCCGCCGACCTTGATCTGGTGCGGACGCTGGTCAGCGAGCCTTCGCCGCCCAACGGGCCGTAAGCTCGATATTGCCTTGGACGTCTTCCAGAAAGTCGGTCTCGCCCCATTCCAGACCGTCGATGGGCTGAATGGCCACCTCGCCGGTTTCGACGGCAAGATGGTCGATGACGCTTAGGTACCAGCGCTTCAAGCCTTCCGGCCTCCGCATAGCGGCCTCGACGGCTTGCGCGAACATCGCCGCGCCATCTTTCGAGAAGCGCATGAAGCCGATGGATTCGGCGTTGTAGGAGGCGATGTGCTTGCCGACCGACATCAGCTTGCTGCCCTCGGCCAGCACTTTCATGTCATCGGAATCGTAGGCTTCCTTGCGGTCGACGGCCAAGGTGATCTTGGCGGGCGGCGCGCCGATCAAGCGGCGGGCGATCTCCGTCTCGAACAAGGTGTCGCCGTTCAGCAGTAAGGTGGTGCGATCGAATTCGCTGCGCGCGACCCAGCACGACGCCAAATTATCAGCCAGCGCAAAGAACGGATTGTAGATGGTGCGAACATTCAGGCCAGGAATGGCGTGCAGCGCGATTTCCGCTTCGACCAGATTGGCGCCGAAGCCGGTGATGATAATCGCTTCTTCGATGCCCGCCTCGCGCAAATGCAGCAAC
>JBEVJO010000110.1:0-5934 GCA_040510175.1 Caulobacterales bacterium | reverse complement strand
GCCGATCTGGACGCGACAGAACGTGGCGCCGGCGGATTTGGATCGACCGGCGTTTAAACGTCGATCATCACCTGATCACCCTCAACCTTTACCGGATAGGTGACGGCGTTCTTGGTCAGCTTTTTGAAGATGATGAGGTTCGCGGGATTAACGGCGGAGCCGTCCTTCAGATCGAAACCGGCGCCATGCAGCGCACATGTAACCACAGTGCCGTTCAATTTGCCCCGGCAAAGATTGAAGCCCAGATGCGGACAGTTTTTCTGCATCGCATAGAAGGCGCCATCCACATTGGCCAGCAGCAGTTTCTTTCCGCCGGCCTCCACCGCTTTCATTTTGCCGGGCGCGACATCCCCCGTTTTAGTCGCCGCTACGTACGCCATGATTCCACCCCGTGTTTGAACGGGCGCATTTAACACGCGTGGCGAGGCGACGGCAAATCAAGCAAAAACGAATGCGGCGCATTGCGCGCCGCTGCGGGCCTTAGCGATGTGAAATTTTTGGACTCAAAAGGGCGGCGCTTCACCATCGGAAATTTTGCCCTTCGAGAGCACACACCCTTCGTCGTCGACGATGCGATAAGACTTCGCGCCCCAATACATTTGCGCTGAGGATTGAACATCGCGCGCTTCAGCGACGGCTTCTTCGATATCGTCCGCCAACGCAACAAAGCTCCAGCATTGTGTGCTCTGAGGACGAACGCCACGGAGATACTGGACTCTGAATGTCATGAGTTTCCTCCCGTGTGCGGCGAACGCCCGGCGACTAAACAGGTTCCCAGGGGAATTCACAGTTAAAAACTTTACACGTTGGTTCGTGCAGCGCGCTCAACGCATGACGATTTTGCGACACGCACAAGATACGGCGCGCACGATCAATCGACGCTCCAGAACTTGTCGCGATCTGTTATCGCAGATAATTTTTTGGCCGAACGGTTTGTCGATGCAATTGAATGAGGTCCCATTCACGCAACCCAAATTAGGTCACGTCGTCGTCCTCGCCAGAATCGGCACGCGCCGGCGCTTTCTGTTTCCGGCGCATGCCGAAACCGGATTTCTTTTCCTTGCCCAGGGCCTTGGCGTGAATCTCTTTCAGCTTCACGCGCTGCATGTTGGAGATCGGCTCCTCAAGCGACCCCTTATGCGGATCGCGAAAGGCCGAGCCGTAGGTCCCGATCTTGGTTTCGACCGAGCCCAGGAATTCGGTTTCCCATTGTGAGAGATCGGCGCCGTTGGCTTGTGCATCAGCGCGTGCTTGCTCCAACACGCGGAGCACTTTGCGCGCCTTGCGCGCTTCGACGTTACGGCCAATTTTCGGCGGCGCCTTGCCGAAGCCAGACTTTGGCGGCTTGCCGTCCTTGGGAGGTTTACGCTGGAAGCTCACACTTCCAGTCTAGCTTTATTTTAGATGTCGCCCAGAGCCGCGAGGTACAATTCCAGGATCGCTTCTTGTTCTTCGCGTTCCTGCTTGTCTTGTTTGCGGAATTTGATCGTGCCGCGCAGCGCCTTCGTGTCGAAGCCCAACGTCTTGGCCTCGGCGTAGACTTCCTTGAGGTCTGTCGAGAGCGCCTTTTTTTCCTCTTCGAGCTTTTCGATCCGCGCAACGAATTGCTTGAGTTTTTCCTGGCTGGTCGGCGTCAAGGATTGGGCCGCGGTTACATTTGTATCGAACGCGTTGCTGCCGTCGGCCATGGATTCGTCGCCTCAAAAGAGCTGATTGAGGCGGCACGCTAGCGGCCTCGTTGCGGTCGCGAAACATCGCTGGACCGGAAACTGGGGAAAGCGCTGGTGAAGGCCTGCGGGAAAACTAGGAGGCCAAACGTGTCATGATCACGCCGTTCAGCACGGCGGCGTAATGCACCCCGGCGCCAGCCAGGACGATGCCGTGCCAGATGGCCCGTCGGAACGGCAGGTCGTGGCGAAGATAGACGAAAATACCGCCGCTATAGATCAAACCGCCGAGCGCCAGCAGAAACACTGCCATCATCGGCATGCGCTGGCTCAATGGCGCCATGAGCAAAACCGCCAGCCAGCCAAAGGCCAGATAAATCTTGCACCAGTCCGCATCGCTGATCCGATACAGAAAAACCTTCGCCGCCGCGCCCGCCAGCGCTAAGACCCAGATAGCGCCCGTAACGCCGAGATCCCAAGGCCGATCCAACAGCGCCATGGTGAAGGGGGTATAAGATCCGGCGATTAGGAAGAAAATCGACGCCTCATCCAACCGCCGCAAAATCCTGCGCGCCGGCGATGGCCTCGTGAGATTGTAAGTGGCTGAGCAGGTCAGCATGACAATCAGGCAAAGCGCATAAAAGGCTGCGGCAAGCGCGAGATTCGCCCCGCCGGCATACATCGCAAGTGCGAACAAAATGCCGCCGCCAAACGCAGCTGCAAAAAAGCCAACGCCATGTACGATGAAGTCGGCGAGGTGCTCCGCCTTGTTTGGGTAATGCTCGACCATCTCGTCGGCATCGGGCGTGAAGTAGTTTACATGCGCCATTTGGGCGCCTTTCGCGCTGCAATTACCCCGGCCCACACCTCACATAGTGCGGCCAACCCACGCATGCTGTAGCGCGGAAGACGCACTTCAGTTCCATCTCCAGCAAATATTGCGCCGACTTTCAGAAGGAAGGGTGGCGTGAGCGCAGCCGGCGCCTAAGGATCAGACGCCGCCTTTGCCCAATGGCGCCGCTTCTGCGGCCCGATCGCCAGCGGAAACGGGGGGCGCTGCACCAATCTGGGACTGCGGCGCTCCGAGGCGCTTCAGACCCTCGCGCGCGAGTGTCAACCATGGATCAAGCGCCAAAGCGCTCTGGTAATACGCGATCGCCGCTTCGGGATCAGGCCCGCCTTCATGCAGCTTGCCTAGGCTTTGCAGCGCTAGGAAATGCTTGGGTTGTAACTTCACCGCTTCGCCGAGATCATCGATGGCGTCAGCGAAGTCACGTTGCAATGCAGCAACCTCGCCGCGACGGCGCCAGCCTTCTGCGAAACCCGGCGCGAGCGCCACCGCCTGATTGAGAAGCTCGCGCGCCGTCGCAAGGTCACCGGATTTTTGCGCGCGCTGCGCACGGTCGAGTAGCAGTTCGACAGTGGGACTTTCGGACCGCGCCAGCATACGCGCGATGTCGGTTTCGATATGGCTCGCCTCTTCCGGCGACCGCGCGTCCTGCAACGCGTCAAAAAAACCCTGGAGGTCGTCGTTGCTCCACTGCGCAGTCACGCCGGGCGGTGCGGCCAACGCCGCATGCGCCTCGATCGCCGAAGCGCTCATCGCAATCGCTATTAGGACGCCCCACCTTGCCATGATCTAAGGTTTGAGGCTGTGGCGGCTAATCTTCAAGAGTCGCGTACGGGATTTCCGCGCATTAAGGCCCTACGTGACCAGCAAACCGCAATTTTCCTACGCGGCGCGCAGAAACTCAGCGACAGGCGGACCTGAAGCTTTACACGCGTCAATTCGTGAAAAATTAGCCCTGACGAGCCTTAAAGCGCGGATCAACCTTGTTGATCACATAGACGCGGCCCTTGCGGCGAACGACACGACAAGCCCGGTGACGGGTCTTCAGCGATTTCAAAGAACTCTTGATTTTCATGACGCTGCCGCCGCTCGTACTTCTCAATTAATCCAAATAGGCGAAATACCGCCGCCAAGGAAGGCGCGGAAGTATCGGCGGACAGTCCGGAAGTCAAGGGAAACCCGGCACTACAAGACGCCAGATTTCGGGTTTTACGGCCTTTCGACCAAAACCGTTATTTCTTCAGCACGCTTTTCCAACCGCCGCCGATCAAAACCGTAACATCGACCAGCGAGACTATTGGGAAGCCCGGGCCCGCCACTGCGAGATAGCGCGGCTGCCAATCAGGGTGGAACTTGGATTTGAACTCGCGCACCCCGCGAAAATTGTAAAACCGCTCGCCGTTTTCAAAAATCCGGCCGCCGATCCGATTCCATACGGCTCCTTGGCTATGCTTCGAAAGGCCCGCCAGCGGCGCCATTCCAAGGTTTAGGCTGCGAAAGTTCTGATCCCGCAGATATTCCATGATCCGCACGAAGAGCAGATCCATGACGCCCCGATGCACGCCCGGAACATGGCGCATTAGGTCGATAAAGGCGTCTCCGCTTGAAGAAACGGTGTGCACACTGGCGAAGGCGACGATACGCCCTTTCAGCCGGATGATCGCGACTGGCCCGGCGGTTAGATATTCCTGCTTGAATACGCCAAGAGAAAAGCCTTTCTCCGGGACGTTTTGCTCCGCGAGCCACGCATCGGAGACGGCGGCGAGTTCGGCAAAAACCGTCCGAGCGTCGTCGGGGCCGAGCATTTCGAAAACAAGACCGTCGCGCTCGGCGCGATTGATTGCACGCCGCAAATTCAACCATTTCTTCCCGGCTAACGAGAAGTTCGTAAGGTCGAGCACGGCCTGCTCGCCAAGCTTCAGCGCCTTTACGTTTGTATCTATGGCGACAGGAAGAAAGTCTGGAGAGACCTGATAAAAGACTGGCCGGCAACCGCGCGCCTTCGCCTCAGCCATGAATTGCAGCACGAGAGGCGTCCACTGACGCCGTGGACCGATCGGATCGAACAAAGCGATCATCGACCGCCCCTGCCGGGCGTACATGATGAAAGCGTCGCCGCATTCCGAAAACAGCAAGCGTTTGTCGCCCAATCGCACCAAGCCCGCCGCCGCGTTGGGCTGCCGAGCGAGAATGTTTTCGGCGCGAGCAAGATCCGCCAGAGAGGGTTGATTCGCCACCTTCCGCTGAGCGCCGGCGAAACTTCTGATGGCGAGCGCCCCCAGCGCAAGGCTGGCGCAGAAGGCCAATGGACCATGATCGTGCGCAAGCGCGGATAGCCCCTGCCGCAAAAGCAACGGTAACAAGCTCTCTTCAAGGAGGAGCGGCGCAGTCAAGACGCCCGACGCAGCCAGAAGGCCAAACCGGCGCAAATGGCGAAATGCGCGGGGGCCAAAAACGGCGAAGAACCTTTTCTGACGCGGCAATGCCGCGTCATCGGTTTTGGGGGCGGGATTCACCATGTCGAACGGATATATAATCGCGACGGGAAGCTAAACCTGGATATGCCCGATTTCGGCGCGTTTCGATGCCTCTCCACAGAAACGCGCGGGCCAAACTGAAGCGCCGCCCCGTACTTTTGCCGCATTCGAACGCGTTCTTGATCAATTCGGCAAAGCCGGGCGCTGTCGCCCCTCGCAGCGGCGCACTATGGTCGGCATATGATTCGATGCGGATACCCATGCTGAACCGCCTTTTCATGATGCTGGCGGCTGGCGCGTTTCTCCAAGTGGCGGCGCCGGGTGTGCTGCCACTGGCGACGCCGCCCGGTGTGGCGAGCAGCGCGGATTTCGACGCTTGGCGCACGGACTTCGAACGCCGGATGAAACTGGCGGCGCACAATGAAACGGCCATCAAGCAGGTGATGGACGGCGTGGCCGTCGACGAGAGAGTGGAAAAACACCTGGTCACGCAGGCGGAGTTCACCAAGCCGCTTTGGAGCTATGTGCAGGACCGCCTGTCGAAATACTCAATCGACAAGGGCCGAGCGTCCATGGCCCAGAACGCCGCTTTGTTCAGCGCCATCGAGGCCCGCTACGGGGCGCCGAAGGAAATCGTTGCGGCCATCTGGGGCATGGAAAGCGGTTACGGCGCCTTTACCGGCAACATCGACGCGCCAGCCGCTTTGGCGACGATGGCGATGCATCTGGACCGTCGGGCCTTCGCCGAACGTCAATTGGAAGCGCTTATCGCCATCGTTGAGCGCAATTATGCGACGCGCGCTCAATTGAAAGGCTCGTGGTCGGCTGCCATGGGGCACACGCAATTCATCCCCACCACCTATCTGGAACGCGCCGTCGACTGGAATGGCGACGGCAAGAAGGATTTCTGGTCGACGCCGGACGACGCCTTGGCCTCCAC
>JBEVJO010000109.1:0-4533 GCA_040510175.1 Caulobacterales bacterium | reverse complement strand
AACACTCTGTCCCTACACGACGCTCTTCCGATCTCGATGATCGACGAACTGGGCGCGGACTCTTTACGCTTCACGCTGGCGGCGATGGCCGCGCAGGGGCGCGACATCAAATTGTCCAAAGCGCGCGTCGAAGGCTATCGCAATTTCGGCACCAAGCTGTGGAACGCGGCGCGCTTCTGCCAGATGAACGAGTGCACGCTGCTCAGTCCGTTTGATCCGGCCGAAGTGAAGTCGCCGTTGAATAAGTGGATCCTTGGCGAGATCACGCGCACCGCCGCCGCCATCACCAAGGAACTCGAAGCCTATCGCTTCAATGAAGCCGCCGGCGCCATCTATAAATTCGTCTGGAACGTCTTCTGCGATTGGTATCTGGAACTCATCAAGCCGATGCTGAACGGCGCCGATGAGGATCTGAAGACCGAGACGCGGCGCACGGCCGCCTGGGCGCTGGATCAGGCCTTGATCCTGTTGCACCCCTTCATGCCCTTCATCACCGAAGAGCTATGGGCGCGTCTGGCCGAATATAGCGCGCCGCGCGATGGCTTGCTGATCACGCATCCTTGGCCGTCCTATCCGGCGACGCTGCAGGATCCGGCTGCGGACGCCGAAGTGGAATGGGTCATCAATCTGATCTCCGAAGCGCGCTCGGTGCGGGCGGAGTTGAACATTCCGCCGTCGGCGAAAATGCCGATGCTGCTGATCGGCGCGAGCCTGGAATCCAGCCAGCGCCTGGAGCGTTATCAGGATTTGATCGACCGGCTGGCGCGCCTCGAATATTCCACCACGGCCTATGCGGCGCCCGAAGGCGCGGTGACGTTAGTGCTGGGCGAAGCAACCGCCGCAATGCAGGTGACGGGGCTGGTCGACGTGGCGGCGGAAACCGCGCGCCTGAAAAAGGAATTGGGTAAACTCGACGGCGAGATTTCCAAAATCGACGCCAAGCTGGGCAATGCGCAATTCGTCGCCAAGGCGCCGGAAGAGGTAATCGAAGAACAAAAGGAACGCCGCGACGAAGCGCAGGCGGCGAAAGCGAAATTGGAAGCGGCGCTCACGCGCGTGGCGTCGTTAAAGTAGGAAGCCAGTTATGACCGATCAGAAATGGGATAAATCCAAACTCCCATCGCGCCACGTCTCCGTCGGACCGGATCGCGCGCCGCACCGTTCCTATTATTACGCGATGGGCATTCCCACGAAGGAAATCGAACAGCCCTTCGTCGCCGTGGCGACCTGCTGGAATGAATCCGCGCCCTGCAACAACACGCTGAACCGTCAGGCGCAGGCGGTGAAGAAGGGCGTGCGCGAAGCCGGCGCGACGCCGTTTGAATTCACCACCATCACCGTGACCGACGGCATCGCGATGGGCCACGAGGGCATGAAGTCCTCGCTGGTGTCGCGCGACGTCATCGCGGACTCTGTTGAGCTGTCCGTGCGCGGCCACAGCTATGACGCGCTCGTTGGTCTTGCCGGCTGCGACAAGTCGCTGCCGGGCATGATGATGGCGATGCTGCGTTTGAACGTGCCGTCCGTGTTTCTGTATGGCGGCTCCATTCTGCCGGGCCGTTGGAAGGGCCGCGACGTCACGGTGCAGGATATGTTCGAAGCCGTCGGCAGCCATGCCGCCGGCACGATGAGCGACGCCGATCTTGACGCGATCGAACGCGTGGCCTGCCCAAGCTCCGGGTCGTGCGGCGGACAATTCACCGCCAACACCATGGCGTGCGTGGCCGAAGGCATCGGTCTGGCGCTGCCTTTGTCGTCGGCGCTGCCCGCGCCGTATGAGCATCGCGATGTTTACGGCGCGGCGTCGGGCCGGGCCGTCGTCGATTTGATCCGGCGCAATATCCGGCCGCGCGACATCTGCACCCGTAAGGCGTTCGAGAACGCGGCGCGCGTCGTCGCGGCGACCGGCGGCTCGACCAATGGCGCGCTGCATTTGCCCGCCATGGCGCACGAGTGCGGCGTCGAATTCACCTATGACGACGTCATCGCCGCCTTCCGAAGCGTGCCGTATCTGGCCGACATCAAGCCGGGCGGCAAATATGTCGCCAAGGACATGGCCGACGCCGGCGGCATGCCGATGCTGCTGAAGACCATGCTGGATGGCGGCTACCTGCACGGCGATTGCCTCACCGTCACCGGCAAGACCATGGCGGAAAATCTGGCCGAGATCGTTTTCGACGAAAGCCAACTCGTCATTCGCCCGCATCATACGCCGCTGGCCCCAACGGGCGGCGTGACGGGCTTGAAGGGTTCGCTGGCGCCGGACGGCGCCGTGGTGAAGGTCGCGGGTCTGAAAATGACCAAGTTTCGCGGCCCCGCGCGTGTCTTCGATTGCGAGGAAGATTGCTTCGCTGCTGTTAGCGCGCAGAATTACAAACCGGGTGAAGTGCTGGTCATTCGCTATGAAGGGCCGCGTGGCGGTCCGGGCATGCGCGAAATGCTCTCCACGACCGCTGCGATCTATGGTCAGGGGCGCGGCGAAGACGTGGCGCTGATCACGGATGGACGCTTCTCCGGCGCCACACGCGGCTTGTGTATCGGACACGTCGGGCCCGAAGCCCAATTGGGCGGTCCGATAGGTTTGCTGCGCGACGGCGATATGATCGTCATCGATGCGGACACTGGCGTGCTCGACGTTGAACTGACTGACGCGGAACTGGCGGAGCGCAAGAAAAGCTGGAAGCCGCGCGACACTTCGTTTGGCTCGGGCGCCATCTGGAAATATGCGCAACTGGTCGGCCCGGCGTCGGAAGGCGCCGTCACGCATCCAGGCTTTAAGGGTGAGAAGAAAGTCTACGCGGCTATTTGAGGTTCGACGCTAATTCCTCCCCGTGTTTACTCGGGGAGGGAGACCATCCGCCGTTGCGAAGCGAAGGCGGATGGTGGAGGGGCTCTTCCTCCGTTCCGGAATATCAAACACCCCTCCACCGTCCGGCTTCGCCGTGCGGTCCCCCGCCCCAAACAAGTTTGGGGAGGTATAGGGTCGAGCCCTTCACCTTACCGGCACAAAAACTTCGGTGCGCAATTGCTCCGGCGGCGTGAGCGTGGGATCGTCGATATAGGATTCCCACGGCTGGCCGACCGGCTCCAGTCCGTTGGCTGCGACATAAGCGTCCAGTCGCGAATACGCGGCGTCCAGCGATTCATACGGCCCGACATTGACCACCTTCACCGCCTTGAAGGCAGGGCGCAGGATGGTGCGCACGCCGGTGCCCGGATCGTACGGACCTTCATTGGCGACCGGAATGCCGGCGTCGAACTGCACACGGTTATTTGCAATCTTGGTGGTGATCATCATGGGCGCGCCGGCCATCTGAATGCCGCGGCCTTCCAGATAGGCTGTGATCTTTGCATAAGCCGCGCCTTGGGCTTGCGCCACGGCGGAAGGATTGCGCGGTGCGCTGGCGCCGATCAGCGCCACCAGTTGCGGATCGACATTCACCAGCATCGGCGCTTCGCCAGGACGCAAGGATGCGGCCCGCATCGGCGCTTGCACCGTTGCGGCTTCAGCGGACGAGATCGAAACCGGCGCCGCAACATCATTGCGCCGCGCCAGCCAGAACGCGCCCGATACGATTACCAACGCTGCGGCGCCAGCAAGCGCCCGCTGCATCCACATGGATGATCCGCTATATGGAAATTGCCGAACCCGCGCTTCGGCTTGCACACACCGCTCATATTTTAGCGTAAGGCGTCAGGCGCGCAATTGGCGGCTGTGGATTATCCGCCATAATTGCATCGCGCACTGCAACTGCCTGCTGGCTAGCCGATCGGAATGAAAATCTCGGTGTCGCCATTCGGTCCGGCGGGATAGGCCTGCTGCACATCGCCGCGCGGCTGCAGGCGCATCAGTTTCATATAGACTTCCAATTGCTTGAAAACCTTGTCGCCGGCTTTGGCCGCGCTTGGCGCGCGGATCATGGCGCCGCCGGGCACTTCACCGAAAACCACCTTGGCTGAGCCGACGAGGCCCGCCGCTTCTTCCATGGTCGGCGCTTTGTCGATCGGAAAACCCGCATGCGCTTGGATCATGCCGTTTTCCTTGCCGACGAACTGCACCACGCCCGGGCCGGACGGCGCCATGTCGTTCAGAATCAAGACGGCGTTCGCCTTGTTCATGCCGCGCAGGATTTCGCTTTGCGCAACAACAGGGTCAGCGTCGGACACTTCCACCGGCACATAGATGAAGGGGCGGGCGTTCAATTGCGCGGAACTGACCGTGAGGCCATCCAGGTCCACATCGGGCAATTCCTCGGCGAGGATCTTCAGCTTGGCGAGACCGGAATCGAAGTCTTTGACGATGAAGCTTTTCATCACGAGGTTCATGACGCGTTCGATAGGGTTGAACCCCGACTGGCTTTCCATCCGCCAGGTCACCTTGGAGCCGCTCGCAATCGGCTGAATATTGAACGAGGCCTTGGCTTTGGCGCCGCCGAAATCCAGATTGTAGGCGACGCTTTCATAGGGCTTCACCTCGGCAATGGTCATCGCGCCCTTGCCCATCTTCTTGCTGTCCCAGGACATTTTCTGACC
>JBEVJO010000108.1:0-6220 GCA_040510175.1 Caulobacterales bacterium | reverse complement strand
TCATGATGAAGTCGTCGAAGATCGCGGCGTCAAAATCGTGATCGACGCCAAAGCGGTGCTGTTCCTATTGGGCTCGGAAGTGGATTTTGAAACCAGCGCGCTGGCGACGAAGTTCGTGTTCCGCAACCCCAATCAGACCGACGCTTGCGGTTGCGGCGAAAGCGTCACCTTGGTTCCGGCCGCCTCTGAATCCTAGTGCATTTTCAACAAAAGTGGGGTCCGGTTTTGTGTCCGAAAATGCACTCAAGGAATGAGTTGGACCGCTTTCGAACGGAAAACCGGCAGCCAGTTTTCCTGAAAGCGGTCTAATGGCGCGCGCGACCTCCCAATTGGACGCGAATTTAGCGCACGCGCTCGAACTGTTCACCCATGTCAAAGCAATGCACTCGCGCAAGATGTTTGGCGGCGCTGGAATCTATAGCGCGTCGGTCATGTTCGCGCTGGTTACCGGCGACGGCATTTATCTGAAGGCGGACGACCAGACCAAAGCCGAGTTTGAGGCGGCGGGGTCGTCGCCATTTCATTACACGCCGCCGAGCGGCAAGCGTCCCGTCACCATGAATTATTGGCGGCTTCCGGATTCCGCCGCAGATGACGCGGAAGAGGCGATGGGTTGGGCGCAAAAAGCGATCGACGCCGCGCAAAAAGCAAAGCCGCCGGCGCCGCGTCGCGGCCCGCGCCCCTAAATTGATTTTTTCGAGAGGAGCCGCTTAAGCGGCTTTTTCCGCCGTGCGCAATTGCGACTCGGTGGAGGTCTGGTTCCGGCCATTGCGCTTGGAATGGTACAAAGAGGCGTCCGCCCGTGCGATCAGCTTGTTGGTCGCTTCGCCCCGGCGATACGCCGCGAGGCCGAATGACACAGTCACCGGGCCTATTTCTTCGCGGCTTGAGCGGCGCAGCAGACGCTTGGACTCGATGGCCCGGCGCGACTCTTCCAGAATACCGAACGCTTGGGTTAAACTTACGCGCGGCATGATGATGGCGAATTCCTCGCCGCCATAACGGCAGATCAAAAAGTCGGGCAGAGCGAATTTGGTCAACGTTCCGCTGACGAAACGAATAATCTGGTCCCCGGTCTGATGGCCCCAGTTGTCGTTGAACCGTTTGAAATGGTCGATGTCGCAGATCGCCAGGCACAGATCGTAGCCGATCTCATCCGCCTCTCGCCGGCGATTGCGCATCACTTCATTGAAGAGTTTGCGGTTGGCGAGCCCGGTGAGGGGGTCGGTGAGAGACTCGGCGCGCGCGGCATCCAACGCGCTGCGCAATTGCACGATCTCGCGGGTGGTCGCCAGCAGCGAGGTCTCCAATTGTTCGTTGCGGGTCGCTAATCGGCGCGCTTCGCCGCTTAATTCGCCGACCACCGCCTTGACGCTCGGCAAGTCCGATGCGGCTTCAAGGTCGTCCGCCGCGTGGCGGAGGGAGGCGTGAAAGCTATTCGTTTCCCGTGCGGCGCTTTGCAGAGAGCCCACCAAAGAGCCCATTTCGCTGGTCAGGCGGCTGCCGGTCTCGATCACCTTTGAGGTCAGTTGAAGGTGCGAAAAATGCCGTTCGTACAGAGCTTCCGTGACCGCTGCATCGAGCGCGCCGCCAGCTTGCATGATCGCGTCAATTTCAGTTTTGAGCGCGGCAGGTTCGCCGAGAACATAGCCCAGCCAGACTTCGTAGGCGGGCGCCATCGGGGATACAGCATAACGCTCGAGAATTTTTACGGCTTCCCGGGCATGATCGAAAGTCGCGATAATGTCAGTCACAAGCCCGGCCCCCAGACGCACCCCGATTCTCGATGCGATCACAGGAGCATCAGGCGTAAAGGTGTAAAAAAACGTAAACCTCGACCCCATCAAATTACGCAATCTACGTAGTTTTCAAACCAACGCGATTTCGCGTACTCTACTGAATCCACCACAGTTTTTTCTTGGAGATCGAGATTATCTGCTAAACATGCCCCATAAAGTGGGTCACCGGAGATCACGCGCCCCGCCCTGATTAAGAAAATTTGAGGTTAGGGCAGAGTCGCTTTAAGCCCCGATAGGTGAACCAGAATAGATCCGCAGGGCGTTCAGCGTGCGGACGGGAGTGAGATGGATGGTGGATGCGTTGGCCGGCTCGGCTCAGCAAAGTGGCCTCCAGCAGGATTCACTGGCGCGTCTCGAAGCCGTGCTCGCTCTGCAGAAGTCGGCGCAGATCAAGGATGGTCCGCCGACTCTCGAAATTCGCCGCGATCGTTTGGAGCGTTGCATCCAGGCCTTACGCGACCATTCGGAAAATCTCGCCGCCGCCATCTCGAAGGATTACGGACATCGCTCGCGCGACTGGTCTTTATTGTCCGACGTCGCGGGGGCGATCGAGTCGCTGCGCTTCGCACGCGATAACCTGAAAGACTGGATGGCGCCGGAAAAGCGAAAGCCGTCCTTTCCGCTTTGGTGGTTCGGCGCGCGCGCCAGTGTGCAGTTTCAGCCCAAAGGCATAATCGGAATCATCAGTCCGTGGAACCAGCCGGTGGTGTTTGCACTGGCGCCGGCGGCGGGCGCGCTCGCGGCCGGCAATCGCGTTATCATCAAACCTTCGGAGCAGACGCCGCACACCGCCAAGGCGCTGCATGAAATGATTTCTTCCGTGTTTCACGAAGAAGAAATCGCTGTTCTGCAGGGCGGCCACCCAATGGCCGTGGCGATGGTCAAATATGGCGTCGACCATATCGTTTATACCGGCGCCGCTGCGGGCGCGCGCGACATCATGGCGGCGGCGGCCGAAACGCTGACGCCGGTCACGCTGGCTCTGGGCGGCAAATGCCCGGTGATTATCGGCCGCAGCGCGGACGTCAAAATGGCGGCCCAGCGCGTGATGATGGGTAAACTGATGAACGCCGGCCAGATCTGCGTGGCGCCCGATTACGTCTTCGTGCCCGCGGAATTGCTGTCGGCCTTTGTTGAACATGCACGGGACGCCGTGACGGCGATGTATCCCGCGATCCAGGGCAATGACGATTATACGGGGATTATCAATGAGGCCCATTACAAGCGGCTTTTGGCGCTGATCGAAGACGCCAAGGCCAAAGCCTCGCCCGTGGTGGAGATCAATCCCGCCAACGAAAACCTCAGCGCCGATCCAGGCCGCCGCATCGCGCCGACCCTCATCATCAGCCCCGCGGATAACGTCAAAGCGATGCAGGAGGAAATCCTCGGCCCGGTTCTGCCGGTCAAAACCTACGCACAAATCGACGAAGCGATCGCCTTCATCGCGGCGCGGCCGCATCCTTTGGCGCTTTACTATTTCGGCGAGGAGCGGGGACAGGAATGCGAATTGGTGCTGGCCAATTCATTGTCCGGCGGCGTCACCATCAATGATGTGATTTTCCACGCCGGTCAGGAAGATTTGCCCTATGGCGGCATTGGGCCATCCGGCATCGGCGCTTATCATGGCCGCGACGGATTTTTGGAGTTCTCCAACCGCCGCGCAATCTATACGCAGGTGAAGTCGGATCTTACCGGCACGCTGCGGCCGCCGTTTGGCGAGAAGTTCCGCTCCTATGTCCGCGCGCAGATCGGCTCAGCGGAAACTGACAAGAAAGCCGAATAGGCCGCTCAGCTATTCCGCAGGAAGGCGGGGACGTGCTCGCCGAAGCCGACAGGTTCGGCGGCACCGGAATGTTCACGGCGTTTTTTGTCCGGCCGATCTTCGGAGCGCGGACGCGGCGGGCGCGCCTCGCTTCTTGTCTCTTGACGAGGCTCCCGTTCGGGGCGGTCTTCGCGTTCTTGAGGAGGGCCATCCTCTGAGGAGGCGCGCACGTCCGCGGGACGCGCTGCATCCTTGCCGCGGCCGCGATTGCGCGACCGGCGCGGCTTGCGCTGTTCGCCGCCATCAGCCTCAATGGCGGGCTCAGCAACATCCGGGGCGTCATATTCGACAGCCGCGATCTCGAAGCTTTCTTCGGCGGCATCTCCATCCGGCGCCCGCGCTTCGGGACGCGGACCCCGTTCGAAACGGTCGCGGCCTCTACCGCCGCTCTTCGCGCGCCCGCGCGAGTCACGGCCCCCGCGACGATCGCCCTTGTCGGCATATTCGCGGCGCGGCGCGGCGGCCATGGCTTCCGCCAAACCTTCCAAGGCGCCTTCCTCGATAATCATGCCGGTGAGCGAATTGATCGCCGAAATGAATTTCTCGTCGTGCGGCGTGACCAGCATGACGGCTTCGCCGGACCGCCCGGCGCGGCCGGTGCGGCCGATACGGTGAACGTAATCATCGGCGTGGAATGGCACATCGAAATTGAAGACATGGCTGACCAGCGGAATGTCCAGGCCCCGCGCGGCCACGTCTGACGCCACCAGCAACTGCAGCTCGCCGCCGCGAAACCGCTCCAGCGTTTGCGTGCGGGTGCTTTGCGGCAGATCGCCATGGATCGGCGCGACCGAGAAGCCGTGCTTCTCAAGCGACTTGGCCACGATATCGACGTCGCGCTTGCGATTGCAGAACACGATGCCGTTGGTGACGGGGGAGTTCTTGATGATGTGCCGCAGCGCGGCGCGCTTGGCTTCCGGCGCATTAGTGCCGAGATTGTAGAGACGCTGCGTGATCGTGGTCGCGGCGGTCGCGGGACGCGCCACTTCGATCTTTTCGGGGTTATGCAGGAATTGTTCGGTAAGGCGCTGGATTTCCGGCGGCATGGTCGCTGAGAAGAACAGCGTCTGACGCGTGAACGGCGTCATCTTGAAGATGCGCTCGATGTCGGGAATGAAGCCCATGTCGAGCATGCGGTCGGCTTCGTCGACGACCATCAATTGCACGCCGGACATCAAGATCTTGCCGCGCTCGAATTGATCGAGCAGGCGGCCGGGCGTGGCGATCAACACGTCAACGCCCCGGCGCAGGAGGTCATCCTGGTCGCCGAAGGAAACGCCGCCGATCAGAAGGGCGGTGGTGAGGCGGTGGTTCTTGCCATATTTGGCGAATTGTTCGGCCACCTGGGCCGCCAGTTCGCGGGTCGGCTCCAGGATCAACGAGCGCGGCATGCGCGCCCGGGCGCGGCCTTGCGACAGCATCTCGATCATGGGGAGAACGAACCCGGCGGTCTTGCCCGTGCCGGTCTGCGCGATCCCCAAAACGTCGCGGCCTTGCAGGGCGACGGGGATGGCTTGTTCTTGGATGGGCGTGGGGGTCGTGTAGCCGGATTCTTCGATAGCGGCCAGGAGTTCGGCGCTCAGGCCAAGGTCTTTAAAGTGCATTTTATCTCGATTTTACAATAAGAAGGCGGCATGCATCAGCCACAAGGGCTGGGCCGGAAATCCGCCTAGGGCGCGATTCGCCCAAGCGGCGCGCGCCTGCTATGCGCTGGACATGGCGGCGTTCGCCCCTTTTGTCAATGAATTAGGGTGACGCACGGCCCCCGAGCAGCGTCACCGCATTTTGTTTGGTCGCGCTGGCCAATACTTAACAGGCGTCAAACTCTAGACAACTGACGGCAAAGGCGAGCGCAATCGTGATGCGGACATTTGGTGTCCCAGCCCGAGCTGCTGGATTTCGACGACATTGCCGTCAGGGTCTTTGCCATAGACCGATTTCAGTTCGCCCGCGTCCATCGGCGCCGCGGTGAAACGCATACCGTTCTTCGACAGGCGCGCATGCTCCGCGAAGATATCATCCACATCCAAGCAAATATGAGTAAAGCCGTGATCCGACGGGCGCAGCCGGTCTTCATAGCGCGGCGCCGGGCTCGCATACTGGAAAAACTCGATATAGACATTGGCGGTGCGCATCATGATGGTCCGCGCGGCCGACCCAGGCACGTCGATGATAGCGTCGATCGCAGGGCTATCGCTCCAGCGCATTTCACTGCCTTCGACCACTTCAAACCCAATGACATCCCGATAGAACGCAACGAGCCGATCCAGATCGGACGTGTGTATCGCTACATGATGAATGCCGCGGATCATCCGGCTCTCCCTTGTTTGCGTCCTTCACATGACGCTTGTGCGGGATACTAAGCCATAATGGCGGCGATCAAACCACAATCTGTGCGCCCAGCTCCACCACGCGCGACGTGGGCAAGTGAAAGAAGTCCGTCGCCGTCGTCGCATTGCGGGCGAGGTGGATGAACAGATAGTCCTGCAGGCGGGCGAGGCCCTTGCGCCGTGCGGGCAGCAGCGCGCGGCGGCTGACGAAGAACGACGTCGTCATGATGTCGAAGGCCGCGCCTTTGCGCCGCGCCAGGCCCAGCGCC
>JBEVJO010000107.1:0-6236 GCA_040510175.1 Caulobacterales bacterium | reverse complement strand
TTTGCCTTGGACCAGTTTGGCGTCACGCCCGAGGGCCGCGTTTGCCTTGACCTCGGCGCCTCCACCGGCGGCTTTTGTGACGTGTTGTTGGCGCGCGGCGCCGCGCATGTTTACGCAGTGGATGTCGGCCACGGCCAGCTGCACCCCAAGATCGCCGGCACGCGACGCGTCACAAATTTGGAAGCAACGGATTCCCGCAGCCTCACCCGCGAACTGATCACGCAGGCGCCGAGCCTGCTCACGGCCGATCTAAGCTTTATCGGTCTGGCCAAGGCCGCTGGCGCCGCGCTCGACTTGGCCGCGCCGGACGCCGACTTCATTACGCTCATCAAGCCGCAATTTGAGCTAGGCCCCAAACGTTTGGGCAAAGGCGGCGTCGTAAAAGACGATTCCGCCGTAGCGGAGGCGACCCAAAACATCGCGGAATGGCTGACGCAACAAGGCTGGCGCATCGTTGCCACCGACGACAGCCCCATTTTGGGTGGCGACGGCAATCGCGAAGGCTTGCTGCACGCGCAGCGCGGCGCGTAAGGTCCTAGGGCTTTGGAGGATATTGATGGCGACGCCCCCCGGTAAGGTTCCAATCGCAGAGAGCGCGGCGGCGGGCCTCAAATTTCTGGCCGACAACTGGCAAAAGCTGCTGCCGGGTTCGGCCCTGATGGGCGTTCTATCCGCCGCTTATTTTCTGGTGGGCTCGACCGCGGGCGCCGGCGGCCAAAGCTTAGAGCTTCTCGTCACCCTCGCCTTTCTTGTTGGGCTCATTTTGGTCAGCGCCAGCTTTTATCGGCTGGCGCTCAGAAACGAATTTCCCGGAGCAAGCGGACTCAAGTTCGGCGCCGACGAGAAAACTTTCTTCGGCGCGAGCCTTTGGAGTTCGTTGCCCATCTTCGCCATTTTGGCGCCGTCGATCATCGGCTTCTTCATGCTGTTTACCGCCGCCGCGCAAAAGAGCGGTTACACGCTAGACCAATTGTTTGCGGACGAAAAACTGGCTCAGGAAGCGTTAGCCGCGCAAGGCGGCGGCGGCGGCGTGAGCCTTTTGTTCCTTATCAGCCTCGTTGTCGTGTTGTGGCTGTTTGCGCGCCTCTCGCTGGCTGTCCCCGCTTCGATGAACGAGGGCAAGATCAAAGTGTGGTCGACCTTCGCTTGGACCAAAGGCAATGTCTGGCGCATTTTCGCGGCGCAATTGTTGCTGTGGGCGCCACTGTTCATACTGGCGCAAGTGGTCGTCTCCATTTTTAGTCTGGCCCTTGGAATCAATCCCGGCGAAGCCCAAGCCGGCAAAATTGCCGCTTCGCCCACTCTGGCGATCTACGGCTTTGTAAATGGCGCGACATCAACACTACTAATCACGGCGCCGATTACAGGGCTGCTCGCGTTTCTCTATAAGGGCTTGCGCCCGTCTACCTAAGCAATCGCCATGCGCACCGCATTGTTCACGCACCCGGCATGTCTTGAGCACCGGCCGCCGGTCGGTCATCCGGAGCGTCCCGAACGTTTGCTTGCAGTGCTGAAGGGCTTGGAGGGCGATCGCTTTGTGGCGCTGGATCGGCGCGAAGCGCCACGCGCTTCCTCAGACGTCATTGCGCTGGTGCATACAGCTGAACTCGTCGACGCTCTGGCTGAAGCTGGACGCGCAGCCGCGTTTAATACGGTGCAACTCGATCCGGACACCTATATGAGCGCGGGCTCGCTGGAAGCCGCTTGGCGGGCCGCCGGCGCCGCCACTGCTGCGGTCGATTGCGTTTTGACGGGCGAAACCGATGCCGCCTTCTGCGCCGTACGTCCGCCCGGCCACCATGCCGAACCCGAAGCGCCTATGGGTTTTTGCCTGTTCAACAATGTCGCCATCGCCGCGCAATATGCACGCGCCGCTTATGGAATTAAGCGTCCCGCCGTCGTCGATTTCGATGTGCATCACGGCAACGGCACGCAAGCCGCGTTCTGGAACGACGCCGATTTATTCTATGCCTCGATCCATCAATTTCCATTTTATCCGGGCACGGGCGCAGCGCGGGAAAGCGGGATGTCGGGCAATATCGTCAACGCGCCATTGCATTCCGGCGCCAGCGCCAAGGAATGGCGCGATGCCTTTGCGCAGACAATCATTCCGAAATTATCCGCGTTTGCACCGGACCTCCTCTTCATCTCGGCGGGATTCGACGCGCACCAAGACGATCCGCTGGCGAACTTCAATCTCGACGATGAGGATTTCGGCTGGGCGACGCGCGAATTGATCAAAGCGTGTCGCGTCGGGCAAAACGGCGGCGCGCGCGGTTTGGTGTCTTGCCTGGAAGGCGGTTACGATTTGGCTGCGCTACGCGATAGCACGGCGGCCCATGTCAGCGCCTTGCTGGAAAGTTAGTTCGCCAGCCCGACGGTCTTCATGTCTTCCAGGCCCCAGGCGCCTTCGCCGTGTCTATGCAGCGTCGTGAAGCTGCGCGGATCGTATAATGGCGCTTCCTGACCGATGTCCCAGAACCAAGCCTCGCCATCGCGCAATTCCCAGAACCGCACGCCATCATTGCTCCAGCCTTCGGCGCCGCACGCCGCCGCTGGTTCGCCGCGCGCCTCGATCTCAGCCAAATATTCAGGGTTTGGCGCGATCTCGTAGAGATTGTCCCAGCCCTTCCGGCCTGTGAAATCGGTCGTCTGATAAGGCCGAATAATGCAGCGATCGCGTTCTTCAGGCGTCAACGCCGCGCGGCGCTTTTCGAGAAAGGCCGCCCCGTCCACACCATCAAGCTCATAGGTACGCAAAAACGGCTCGCGAGCGCTCCGGTCAGTGCCGAGTCGAACGCTCAACGCCCGGCCTTTGGAGGCGACGTCGATCAACGGCATTTCCGGCGCCGCGCTGCAATCCTGTAGGCGGAAGCGCAGCGCCTCGGTAGGGGTCAATTGCGCTTCGAAAGTTTTCCACACACATTTTGCAAAGGCCAACCGCGCATCGGGGTTCACATCCGCGAAGAGCGACGGTTGTCCGGTGTCGCACGCCTGACTGACGGGCAAAACGCCTTGCGAACCGGCGCAAAGCAAAGCGTTCACCGCAACCAGTGAGGCGGTAGAGTCAAGACTGGTATCTGGCGTGGTTACGGGCTCGTTGCTTGATTCTGCACACGCGCCAACAGCCGCAACTAACGCCCACGCGACAGATTTACGCTTCGCCATCCCCGGCCTCCCGCAATTGAGGCTTGAGTGTGACAAACATCACGCAGCGAATCGAGCCGCTCCGCCCAAAAAACAGGGGATTTCTCGGCTGCTGTGAATTACCGGCAGCGGAATTTGGGCAGAACTTTGGAGGGGAGCCGCCTTGCACGCGCCTGCGACGCCGCTTAAGGGCTAAAGGGTGATGATTTATGGAGCAGCGCTGGAGGGCGCTGATCGTTATGTCGGCCGAGACATTCAGCGCCTCGACGGACGTCCCAGCGTCACCGGCCTCAACGCCGGCCGATGTCCCGGCAGTGCGTAGCGCGATCGCTCCGAAAATCGGCTCTATTACGCTCGCGCGGCACGGCCGCCCTTCGCTCACCCGCTATATAGATCTGGATTGGCAGGGCTACGAAGAATGGTGGCGCGCCTATGATCTCAGCGGTCTCGCGCCAGGCCAAACCACCCCGCCCAAATTAATTCAGGCCGCCGCCGCTGCGACGCGCATTTATTGCAGCCCGCTGCGCCGCGCCATGGAAACCGCCGCCGCCGCGGCCCCGAACCGCGATCTCATAACAGATCCCATCTTCACCGAAGCGCCTTTGCCGCCGCCGCGCTATCCGCGTTTCGTCAAAATGAACCCCTCCTCCTGGGGCTGGGGCTGGCACGCCAGAGTCTTCTGGTGGATGGGATTTTCGCGCGGCATGGAAACGCGCGATCAGGCCAAGGAACGGGCGGCCCTCGCGGTCGATAAGGTCATCAGGGCGGCGGATTCTGGCTTCGACGTGATGGTGTGCGGCCATGGCTGGTTCAACCGCATGATGCGACCGGAATTGCAGCGCCGCGGCTGGAAATGCGTGCGGGATGGTGGCGAGTCCTATTGGTCGTTCCGCCGCTACGAATATCGCGGCCACTAACCGCTTTTGCGTACAATCCTGTTTTTTAGTGTGCCTTTAGGGTGCAGTTTTGCTCGCCATTTCGGGTTTGTAGGGCTAACCATGCGCCCCGCCGCCAGCAGCGGCCCTGAAGACGATGAAGGATATTATGGCCGACCCCGCCGACATTGCCGCGCTCAGCTTCGAAGACGCCCTCTCGGAATTGGAAAAGATCGTTCAGCGCCTGGAGGCCGGCGATGTCCCGCTTGAGGATTCCATCCGTATCTATGAACGTGGCGCCGCTTTAAAGGCGCATTGCGAGGCAAAGCTGAAAGCCGCGCAATTGAAGGTCGAGCAGATCGTGGTCGGTCCCGACGGAAAGCCGAAGACACAACCCTTCACCGAAGCTGGCTGAATTCCATGGATTCACCGGACGAGTTCGGGCGCCGCCTGCAGGAGACGGCAGACCGGGTGACAGCTGCGTTGGATCATTTGATACCTCGCGCCGCCGGGCCCGAGGCGCGCCTGATGTCCGCCATGCGCTATTCCGCCTTGAGCGGCGGTAAGCGCATACGGCCGTTTTTCGTCCTGGAAGCGGGACGCCTGTTCGGCGCGGATGAACAGGGGCTTTTGCGCGTGGCCTGCGCGATCGAAAGCGTTCACACCTATTCCCTCATTCATGATGATCTGCCCTGCATGGACGACGACGATCTGCGGCGTGGGCGCCCGACGGCTCACAAGGCCTATGACGAGGCCACCGCGATCCTGTCCGGCGACGCGCTTTTGACTCTGGCGTTTGAAATCCTCGCCGAACCCGACACCGATCCCGAGCCGCAAATCCGCTGCGAGCTGATCCGCTGCCTCGCCGAAGCGGCGGGCGCGCGCGGCATGGTCGGCGGACAGATGATGGATATGGTTGGAAACGAGCTCCACAATGATCTGGCGGCCGTCACGCGCATGCAAAGGCTGAAAACCGGCGCCCTGATCAGCCACGCCGCCGACGCCGGCGCCATTATGGGCCGCGCCAGCCAGGAAGCCCGCCAAGCGCTGCAGCGTTTTACCCACGATCTGGGGCTCGCCTTTCAAATCGCGGACGATTTGATGGACGCGGTCGGCACGTCGGACGAAGCCGGCAAGGCCGTCGGCAAGGACGCCGCCCGGGGCAAAGCCAATTTCGTTACAATCCTAGGGGTCGACGGCGCCAAGGACCGGATTCGCCTTTTAGGCAGTCAGGCCCGCTCGCATCTTGCTATGTTCGGTTCGCGCGCCAAAACTTTGGCGCAATCAATTGATTTTGTAATAGACCGGCGCGCCTAATATAAAAAACGCCGCCTTCGGGATCATCTATGCCGCCTGCTACGCCGCTTCTGGACCAGATCAAACTGCCTGCCGACCTGCGCGGCCTGGATCAGGAGCAGTTGCGCCAGGTCGCCAACGAATTGCGCGCTGAAACCATCGACGCGGTCTCTGTCACCGGCGGCCATCTTGGCGCTGGTCTGGGCGTGGTCGAACTGACGGTGGCGTTGCACTACGTCTTCAACACGCCGGAAGACAAAATCATCTTCGACGTCGGCCACCAGGCCTATCCGCACAAAATCCTCACCGGCAGACGCGATCGCATCCGCACCTTGCGCCAGCAAAATGGTCTGTCCGGCTTCACCAAAAGATCCGAAAGCGAATACGACCCGTTCGGCGCAGCGCACGCTTCGACATCCATTTCCGCCGGTCTCGGCTTCGCCATTGGCGGCCACCTGCAGAACAAGCAAAACCACGTCATCTGCGTGATCGGCGACGGCGCCATGAGCGCCGGCATGGCCTATGAGGCGATGAACAACGCCAAGCCCGCCGGTTCGCGCCTGATCGTCATCCTCAATGACAACGATATGTCGATCGCGCCGCCGACCGGGGCGATGCGCACCTATTTGGCGGGACTTGTCTCGGGCCGCTCCTACCGCTCGCTGCGCAAGGTCGGCAAGCGCATCTCGCGAGCGCTGGGCTTGGAGCGCACCATGCGCCGCACCGAAGAGTATGTGCGGGGCTATTGGACCGGCGGCACGATGTTCGAGGAACTCGGCTTTTACTATGTCGGCCCGATCGATGGACACGATCTCGAACATCTCGTGCCGATTCTGAAAAACGTGCGCGACATGGACAACGGGCCGATCCTGATCCACGTCGTCACCAAAAAGGGCAAGGGCTACGAGCCCGCCGAAC
>JBEVJO010000106.1:0-9913 GCA_040510175.1 Caulobacterales bacterium | reverse complement strand
TCACGCGCTGCACGTCGAGCGCGCGGAACTGATCCCATTCGGTGATGATAACCATGGCGTCGGCGCCTTTCAGACAGTCATAGGGACTGCTGGCGAACTCCACGCCGTTCAAAAGATGCTTGGCCTCGTCCATGCTCTCCGGATCGAAGGCGCGGATATTGGCGCCGGCCGCCTGCAGCGCTGGAATGATGTCGAGGCTTGGCGCGTCGCGCATGTCGTCGGTGTTCGGCTTGAAGGCCAGGCCCAGCACGGCGATCTGTTTGTTCTGTACATCACCGCCCAAAGCAGAAATCACCTTGCGCGCCATGGCGCGTTTGCGCGCTTCATTCACGCGCACCACGGTTTCGATGATTTCCAGCGGCGCGCCGGCTTCCGCCGCGGTGCGCGTCAGCGCCAATGTGTCCTTGGGAAAACAGGAGCCGCCATAGCCAGGGCCGGCCTGCAGAAACTTCGGACCGATGCGGCTGTCCAGGCCGATGCCGCGGGCCACTTCCTGCACATCGCCGCCGACGGCTTCGCACAGATCCGCCATTTCGTTGATGAAGGTGATCTTCATCGCCAGAAAGGCGTTGGCGGCGTACGTGATCAGTTCCGACGTGCGCCGTCCGGTGAACAAGATCAGCGCCTGCTCCTGCAAGAGCGGCCGGTACAATTCACGCATGACCCCGCGCGCTTGTTCGCTGTCGGCGCCGACAACGACACGGTCCGGCGCCTTGAAATCGCTGATCGCGGCGCCTTCGCGCAAAAATTCCGGGTTGGAGACGACCGCAAATTGTGCATCCGGCCGGCGGGCGCGAATGATGCGCTCGACCTCGTCGCCGGTGCCGACCGGCACCGTCGATTTGGTCACCACCACGGTATAGCCGTTCATCAGATCGGCGATTTCTTCGGCCGCCGCATAAACGAAAGACAAATCGGCGAAGCCATCGCCCCGTCGCGACGGCGTGCCCACCGCGATGAACACCGCGTCGGCCTCCCGGATGGCCTTGGCGCCATCCGCTTCGAAAAAGAGCCGGCCTTCGCGGACATTGGATTCCACCAGATCTTCAAGCCCAGGCTCGAAGATCGGGATTTCGCCCTTCTTCAACTTGGCGACTTTGGCTTCATCCTTATCGATGCAGGTAACGACATGGCCGAAATCAGCGAAGCAGGCGCCAGACACCAACCCCACATAGCCAGCGCCAATCATTGCGTCGCGCATGCGATCACCTCCGTGAGAGTGCTTTGGCGCGCCGGGCGTGGAGCCAGATAAGGCATCATTGGAGACGCCTCGTTTGTTCGTTCCGCCAGTAGCGCAGAAAGGCGAGGGCTTGATCCAAGTCCTCAAAGGTCAGCAATTTCGTGACGACGCCGTCGGCGAATTCTGTTTTCAGCAGCATGAAACCGATGCGTGGCTCATGCGCGCGCAGCTGCTGTTTCGCAAAATTCTCTAGTGCGTCGCTGAAGCGATTCCCGTCCGCGGGCGTGCGGAAGGGCGCCCTGATGACAATGTCCACCATCTTGATCGCTCGATGCTCAAAACGCGCGAGCGGACACGACCATCTCGGGGATGGTTTTCAGGATGATCTTCACGTCATGGCGCAGCCGCCATTGTTCCACATAGGCTGCGTCAAGCTGCGTACGCCGAAGATAGGTCGTCGTGTTGCGCCCATTGACCTGCCACAAGCCGGTCATTCCAGGGCGCGCCGACAAATAAGCGACGGTGTGCTGGCCATAGCGCGCCAATTCGTCTTCCACGACAGGGCGTGGACCAACCAGGCTCATATCGCCCCGAAGCACATTAAGGAGCTGCGGCAATTCATCGAGACTTGTCTTGCGAAGGAGGCGCCCGATCGGCGTTATACGAGGATCCCGCCGCAATTTTTGATCTCGCGCCCATTCCTCTGCCGCGAGTGGATTTTCCGCGAGATATTCGATCAGCCGCTTTTCAGCGTCGATCACCATCGATCGAAACTTTAAGCAGTGAAAAACCCGCCCGCGAAACCCAACGCGTCTCTGCTTATAGACAATCGGGCCTTTGCTTAAAGCCTTGATTGCGGTTCCGATGACCACAAAAAGTGGAGCGGCCAGCACTATGATTGTCGCGGCGCCCACGACATCAAATAGCCGCTTTTTGCCCCCGCCTATGGGTTTGGCGTTCGCAGTGCTGACCAACGGGTGCAGCACAACTTCTGCCGTATTATTCGCCTTGGTCACCGGAGGGTGTGAGCGAATTACGGGTAAAAAATCCGTAGCCGCGCCACGCGTAGCACTCTCCAGAGACAAATTACGCAACTCGCACGCGACGTTACGCAACTCGCTCTGACGAGAAGACATACCGAGGCCCCTTATATTTAGAACAACGTGTTTAATCCTCACTGCTCAGCGCAACGCTTGCGGGAGCCAGAGGTTGCGTGCAAGAAAAATTTTTATGAATCGCCGCAAACTTGCCGTCGCGATTTCAATCGCGCTCATATCGCGCATCGATCGCTGCTGTTTTGTGCGCAGGGCTCCACCGCGTCTCGAGCGCAATCGGTCGCCGTAGGCGTGATGGACATTATGGCGCCGCGCAATCGCGCGCTGTGATCTTATTCGCAGTGAATTCCGCTGTCGCGCGAGAAGTGGCCGAAACTAAAGCGAATTGCGTGCGGCGAGAATGGCAATATAAGCCGTAGACGGATTAATAAGCCGCTGCCCTCCTGCCTGGCGGAGACGACAGCGGAACGGCTAGGCACAGTTTTCGGGCTCTTTAAAGCCTAAAAGTTTTCGCTTTAATCGTTTCAAACAGAAGCCGAATGGGATTGCGATCGGGGCCATGAAAGCGCCCCATTTGCGGGGGCTGCGGTTCGCCTTCAGGCACTGCTTCCGTGTCGTTGTTCAGTCGTCTTGAAGCTTGAGACTGTTCCGCCGCCTTGGTTGCCGAGTTAAACTTGCGATCAGCGGACGGTAGCCAGCAGACGCTTTGCGGCGTCTTGTCCCCAGGTCACCGCCACTTCCATGGAGCCGCCGCCGAAGACGTCGCCGCCGAGCTGAATGCGGGAGTCTTTCGGCAAGTCGCGCAGAAGTTTTGCAGTTCGCCTAAAATAACCTGGGTCGCAGAGGTATCCGGCTTGGCGATAGCGGCCCACATGACCAAATAAGAATGCGCCCTTGACCTCTGGATACAGGCTTTCCATGCGGCTGCGCGCCCAGCTAATGATCGCCTCATCCGAGCGTGCGAACATCTCATCGGCGACTTCGTCATCTGTATAGATCACAAAAAGACTGTGGCCGGGCGGGGCGCGGTCCGGCGCCTTGTTGTGATCAAGCGAGTACATTAGCAATTCCGGGTCTTCGCGGCGCGGCATTTGCGCAACGTGGGCCTTGCTCTTTGTCGGCGCTGCATAGGCCAGTTTGACGTCACCCAAGCGGGCGTAACGCAATTGCTGGGTATAGGCGCCGGTGACGCTGCGAAGCGCCGGGTGAATGCGTTCTGCAACGTCGAGCTGCGAGGCAATAATGCAGCCGTCGGTGCGCGTTTCAGCCTCGACGCCGTGTGCGTCTTGGTAGCGGACGTGGACACCATTCTCGGATTCTGTGAGGCCGACCACCGTTGAGCGGTACTGCACGTTCAGCCGGGCCGCGACCGCGAGCGGAACGGTGTGCAGTCCGCCGCGGATAGTGACCAGCGAGGATGACCAGGCGCTAATGCCTCCCGGAACCAAAAGCGCCGTCGCGCGGTGAGGGCCGCTGCCCGCCACCATGCGGATAAGCGGATTGATCAGCAAGTCCGTGACCTCCTTACCGAAATATTTCAGCGAAAACTGTTCGGCATTGATGTCCGGATCATCGATTTCGGGTGTGTTCGTCAGCGTTGCGCTATCGATGCTTTTCAAGATGTGGCGCATCTTCCACAAGCCGGTGACGAGGCGCGCCTTGCCGCTCCAAGAGAGCAATGGCGTAAACGCCATCGAGGCCATGCTGCGCAAGTCGATGTCATAGGTGCGTCCGCCGCGCACGGCGCTCACGATGGGGCTAGAGGACACGATGGCGTCGCCCAGGCCGACCTCGCGCGCAAGATTCAAATAATTCACATAGCTTTCGGCTGCGATGTCCGGCCCGGTATCGACGATAAAGCCATCGCGATGAAACGTGGCGCACCGGCCGCCGGGCTGATCCCCGGATTCCAGCACCACGACATCGTGGCCGTTCTTCTGCAAGAGATAGGCGGCTGCGAGCCCGGACAGGCCCGCGCCGACGACGACAACCTTCACGCCTTCAACCTTTTTGTCGTGCTTCTCGTTTGATGGCGGAAAGCAACGCCATCGTCATCGCTACGAACCAGGCGCCAAAAACGGTTGCGGGCAGCCAGAATACGAATATCCCGTTCCAGGCGAACGGGCCGGTCTTGAAAAAGATTGCCGCGAGCCCCGGCGCGAGCAACGTGGCGATCCAGGCATTGGCATAGCCAAGCCAGCGCGGGAAAATCGGCTGTGGCGCCTGATCCATCAGCATCGCGGCGGCCATCGCCAACAGCTGGAAAAACGCGACCACGAACGGCACGATGAAAAACATCCATCCCAGATCGTGCAGGAGATAGATGAGCTCTTCCGATCGGGCTTCTGGCCGAAACGCCGCGACGGACCAAAAAAGCGGTGGAACAATGAATAAGAGAACGCCCGCCGAACCGGCGCCCAACTGCATGTAACTCATGGTCCTGGCGTGCGGACCAATGCGGGATAGCTGGTTTGAAATCACGGCCACGAAGGGAAACTGGAAGCCCGCGGCCACGATCTGCAGAGCCATGCCCAGGCGGATGGGCAACGTGTGTTCTCGATACATCGCGGCGATTTCCGCCGGCGTACTTTGCGGGGCGCTGGGCGGAATAAAGCCTGCGCAGAGCAGGGCCGCGAAAAACAAGATGATGAAGATCGGGCCAGACCAAACGCAGAGGCGCTGCAAATTCGTACTCATGTCATCTCCCCCGGCGCTTCGCTCTCAGGAATCGCGGCGAGCCGACACACAACCGGCGGGCCCTCCTCGAAACGGCGCTTATGCCTTCGTTAGGTCGGATAACCTAATTGACGCGATTGCTTTGTGCAAGTAGCGTCGGTGGCGAAACGGTGGGCAGACGCCGATATGCGCGGCCGGATCGCTGCGAGGAGTTAGATGCCTAAAAACGTGCGGATCAAGGCCAAGCCAGCGGAGGGTAGTGGGCCGACGAGCGGGCGGGCCGTCTCTCGCAGGGCCCCGGAATTGGCGCAAAGCGCGATTGCATTTTTCAATGATTATGGGGCGTCGCAGGTCTCGCTGACCAAGCTTTCATCTCATCTCAAGATGACGCGGGGTCACCTGCAGTATCACTTCGCGACCAATAACGATCTCTACACTGCGCTTTTCGAGCTGCTCGACAAGGATATCCGAGACGTTGTGAGTTACCGGCCGCCGGCGGATTCCATAGAAGCAATCGTGCAGCACCAGATTCAGATCCAGGATTGTCTGTGGCGGCATCGATATTTTTTCCGGGATCTCGACTTTTTGGTGCATGCGGATCGCGCGATTTTTAACGGCTATGCCCGTCTTCATGAATGGGTGGCCGGCGAATTGGTCGCGCTTGCCGCGCACTCGCACACTGCACTCAAAATTCACATTGTGTATCCCGAGCAGTTATATGGAGTCGCCGCCGAAAATTTGTGGCTGATGTGGACGAGCCGCATTCGCTGGGAGGCAATCTCAAAAGGCAAAAAAGAGATGCGCGGCGCAAAGCTCGATGCGTTTCTGCGTCGGCTCGTGGCCGATACCTTCACCTTCCTGGCGCCGTTCGCCCCGACTGCGGTGCGATCTGGCCTGCTGCAAAGTCTGGACGTCGGATTGAGCAATTTGGAGCGCGCGGAATCGCGCACGAAGAAATGATCGCTCAGCGCAGAAAGGCACCCGGCCGCAGGAAGGCCGAGGGAGCGGCGCGATTGCCACGCGCGCAGGCAGAGACGCTGAGCCCAGTTGGAGCGGAGACGAACACAAAAGACCGCATCCTCGAGGCAAGCCTTCATCTCTTTAATGCCGACGGGGTGGAGGCGACCTCGATCGCGGCGATCAGCTTGCGCGCCGGGATCGCGCCCGGAAACTTGACCTACCATTTCCCTAAAAAGCGAGAGATCATCATCGAAATCCTAGCGCGTTTTGAGGCCGCGATGGATGCGATCAATCGTGATCTGCTGGACGGCTTGGTGCGCGGCGAGCGCTCGGTCACGGCGGCCGAAACGGTGCAATTTCTCGTCGCCACCATGCGCGCGATTTGGAGCAACCGTTTCTTTTTTACGTCGATACCAGCAATGCAAGACAAGGTGATTCTCGCGCGCCTTAGCAAAATCGAAACGCGTGCGCTGAGCGGCATCTCCCAATTGATGCAAAAGGCGCTCGACGTGCAGGTCTTAGCCCCGCTGCGTTATCCGAATACAACGAGCGTGCTGGCGGAGAATGTCTGGCACCTATTGTGGGGACGCATTTTTTTCCAACGTGTCGGCGGCGGAAACTCGGCGACCTTAGAGCGCGCCGTCGTCCATAAAATGTTGACGCATGTCGGCGCGCTCATCCAGCCGCACACAACTCCGGAATTCGTCACGGCGTTCTGCGACGAGATTAACGCGCGCTAATTCGGCCGCCAGAGCCCGGCCTACCCGGCTCGGCGGGGCCTTACCCAGGTTTTAGATCTTCCACATGCGGATTAAATATCGCCGAAGATCTTGGCGCTGGCCTTCGCTGCCTTGCGCCGGAGTTTCTTGCCGCTATCAATGTCACCGCTCCCACCGAATTCGCGGATTTGAGGGGACACGAGCAGACCTCAGCAGCAAACGCCGGACCGACGAGAATTTTGATACCACAGAACTTTCATGAAATATCAACCACATAGATTCTCCGTCGCGCCCATGATGGATTGGACCGACCGGCATTGCCGGGCGTTTCATCGCGCCTTTTCGAAGCACATGCTGCTCTATACCGAGATGCTGACGGCGGATGCGATCCTGCGCGGGGATCAGGCAAAGCTGTTGCGCAAGGACGATTGCGAGCATCCGGTGGCGCTCCAACTGGGCGGCTCGGATCCTGCGAAATTGGCCGCCGCCGCCCGCATCGGCGAAGACTGGGGCTATTGCGAAATCAACCTCAATGTCGGTTGTCCATCCGATCGCGTGCAAGACGGCCGCTTCGGCGCTTGCCTGATGCGCGAGCCTGACTTGGTCGCCGAATGCGTTAGCGCGATGCGCGCCGCCGTACGCATCCCCGTCACGGTGAAGAACCGGATTGGCGTGGACGATCAGGACCCAAATGAGTCCCTGTTCAAATTCGTCGAGCTGGTTTCTGAAACCGGCTGCAATACCTTCATCGTGCATGCGCGCAAGGCGATCCTGGCCGGCCTGTCGCCAAAGGAAAACCGCGAGGTGCCGCCTTTGAACTATCCGTTGGTGCAATCGTTGAAAGCCGCCAAACCGGCGCTTTGCATTGTCCTCAATGGCGGACTGACCAGCATCACGCAGGCTGAAGACGCGCTGGCCTGGGCTGACGGGGTGATGTTTGGCCGCGCCGCCTATCACAATCCCGCTTTGCTCGGCGAAGTCGATGCGCGCCTGTTCGGGCGGGGCGCTATTGTCACGCCGGATGCGGCCCTCGATGCGTATGAAGATTATATGGCGCGGGAACTTCGCGCCGGAACGCCGCTCATCGCCATGACGCGGCACATGCTCGGTCTATATCAAGGTCAACGCGGCGCGCGCCTATATCGCCGCATCATGTCCGAAGATGCGCGTAAAGCCGGGGCGGGGTTGGAGGTGGTGCGCGCCGCGCGGGCGGCCATCAACCGGGCCGAGATCGCCGCTTAGCTTTTCAGGCGCAGCGAATCCGCTTTCGCCTCGAAGCTTTCCAGACGATTGAGAAAGCTCATGCCGAGAAGGGCGGTGTCCAACCCATCGGAGAGCACGACGGCGTCCACATCGCGCAAGGTGACGCCGGAAATTCGGATGTCGCGCAGCACGACAGGCGCGGCGCTGGCCATGCCATTGGCGGTTTGCACCTGCGCCGTGAATTCATCCTTACGCGGCGACACGCCCAAGCGCTTGGCGTCCTTGAGCGGCAATGCGACGTAAGACGCGCCGGTATCGACCATAAACCGCTGCGTGCGGCCATTGACGCGCGCCTCGGTCCAGAAATGTCCGTCGGGGCCTTTTTTGATGGTCGCCGATCCAGAAACGTCCCGCGGTGTCGCTTCCGCCGGCGCGGCCATGGTGAGCTGTTCGCCGCCAGTGGGCGCAACGGATTGACGTTCCTGCCATTGCGCGAAGCCCACCGCCAGACCAGCGATAATGCCTGACCAGATCAACAAATCCCGCACCATGCGACCGGGTCTCCCTTCGCCGCGCGATAGCGCGCCGGCGCCGACCAAAATGCCCGCCAAGGCCAGTCCGATGACATTCGCCCCATCGATCGAGGCGCGCATCTGACCGCCGTCGCCCCAGAAGAAAACGCCAGACCAATCACTGCGATCACCGAGAGGATCACCGTGTAAAAGTCGCGCCGATGCATTCGAGGCTCCATCAAGATAGCCGGTTTGGTTTACGGTCCGGCGCCGGGGAAACTTTAAAACGGCTTGGTTCCGTTCACTTCCATGTAAGCATTTAGGGCTGAAAGCGCTTGTCCGGCGCGATCCGCTCTTCACGGCTGGGCAGCTCCCGCATGATGTCTGTGCGCGTTTGATCGCTCAGCCGGGACCAGGTCGCGACTTCCTCAATGGTCCGGAAACAGCCAATGCAAAGGCCGCTGCCCACATCAATGGTGCAGATTTTATTGCAGGGCGATTGCATGGCGGCCGGTTGGTCGAGGCTAGAAGACATCAATTCATCTTAAGGGTTGGAAGGTGGCCGGTCAGCATCCTGCGCCTATGAGAACATATGTTGAACTTTCGACGAAGCACGATACTTTTGAAGCACACAAAGGTTTCGATGCTCCATACCGCCGAATATGTCGCCAAAGTCTCCGAGCAGGCAGGGCAGCGCTCGCTGATCGCACCGAGCCCGATTGGCGGCTTGAAGCTGACCTCGGACGGCGAAGCTTTGACGGGCCTATGGTTCATGGGAACGCAAGCAGGACCTCCCAAGGAAAAGCCCGACGCCATCCTGAAATCGGCGATAGAAGAGCTGGAAGCCTATTTCGCGCGGCGGCTCACCCGCTTTGAAACGCCGGTGCGGCCCAGTCGCGGCACGGACTTTCAGCGCAAGGTGTGGGCGGCGCTGCGTGACATTCCCTACGGTGTCACACGGTCTTACGCCGACATTGCGCGCTCGATCGGCCAGCCCACGGCCAGCAGGGCGGTGGGGGCGGCCAACGGCGCCAACCCGATTTCGATCATCGTGCCATGCCATCGCGTCATTGGCGCTAAGGGTGCTTTGGTGGGATTTGGCGGCGGTTTGCACTCAAAACGCCGGCTTTTGGAGCTGGAAGGCGTGTTTCTGCCGCTGAGCTAGACTAAGAGTTCGAAACAGCCGCCCCAAAATGAAGGGGGGCGGCCGATGCTTTGGCCGCCCCAATTGGCGTCTCCCTGCCAGTTGATCCTCAGTGCGATCAGTCTTGGATCGCTACGCAACGCATGATTTGAAGAATGCAGGCTTGTGGTTAACTTAAGGTTTCCACAGCCTCGCCTATGATAGTTTTTCAAAGACTTTCACCAATTTGCCGCGTGGTCTTGAAAACGTCGCGAAAAGGCATGATTCTAGGAACAGATGAGCACCCTCAACACCACCGAGCGGCCACGCCGCCCACGTCCTAAAATCGTCACCCTGACAGACGCAGCAGCGGCGCGCGTGCGCGAGGTCGTCGCCAACGCGCCCGACAAATATCTGCGTGTCGGCGTCAAGACTGGCGGCTGCGCGGGCCTGGAATCTGTCATGGAATACGCGGCCGAACCCGG
>JBEVJO010000105.1:0-3925 GCA_040510175.1 Caulobacterales bacterium | reverse complement strand
CGGGCGTTTACATTTCTTTCCCGCAAAGCGCCCGCGCACTGGCGCAATGGGTAACGCAAAGCGAGATCCCCAATCCGCCGCGCGCCGGCGGCGGGTCGCCGTTGAAAAAGACGGAACTTTCCATCGACGCAGTCGCCGCCATCGCGCGGGCGGCGGCGCCGGAAGCACAATTGGCGCGCCTGACGCTGCCCAGCAAATCCAAAGGCGCCGAGGCGCCCGTCTGGCGCGCGGACCTGCGCGACATGCGCGCCAACAAGACGCTCCCTTTTAAGATCACAGATGAGGCCGGTGCGCCGGCCGCGCAGCCAGCGGAAGTAAACGGTCCCGCGCTGGCCATGCGCCGCCTGCACGACGGCAATGATCAGGCGTTGCTCTGGCGCGTTATTGTTTCTCTGGGCGGCTTGGCGCCGGCCGTTCTCGGCGTCACCGGCATCGTCCTGTGGCTTCGCCGCCGCGCGCTCCAGATTAATTCTGCAAGCTGACGATTTGTAACTAAGAATCGCTTGCAATCCCTACAGAACCCGTTATTGCGACTTACTCGCAAATTTGGGTTGGGGACTAATCGAGATGCCAGGCATTAAATCTTACGCCAAAACAGCGGTGAACGCGGCCGCCTTGTTGGGCGCGATCACCTTGGGCGCACAGAGTGCGCGGGCGGAAGATGACGGCGCAATCGTCGTCACTGGCGAGCGGGAAGCTGAGTCACCGCGCTACACGGCGCCGTTGGCCGACACGCCGCGTTCCGTCACCGTAATTCCAGCCGAGATTTTGCAAAAAGGCGGCGTCACCTCGCTACAAGAAGCATTACGGTTCTCTCCTGGCATCACGCTGGGCTCCGCCGAAGGCGGCGCGGCGGCGGGCGATCGTCCTTTCATTCGCGGTGTCGATTCAACCAATGATGTCTTCGTCGATGGCGTTCGCGACTCCGGTTCGACGCCGCGCGAAATCTTCAATCTCGAACAGATCGATATCTCCCGCGGTCCTGGCGGCGCTTTTGCCGGCCGCGGCGCAACCGGCGGCAGCGTCAATCTGATTTCCAAAACCCCAAAGCCTGAAAATTTCGCGGTGGCCGGCGTTACGGTGGGTACGGATGAAACCGTGCGCCTGACGGCCGATATCAATCGCGAAATCAGCGATACCGCCGCCTTCCGTTTGAACATGATGCATCACGACGCGGACGTCGCGGGCCGCGATGCCGTCGAGTTGAGCCGCTGGGGCGTGGCGCCGTCTGTCAGCATGGGTATCGGCACGGACACCCGCGTCACCGCTTTGTTTTATCACTTCGAGACGGACGATGTGCCGGATTACGGCGTGCCCTATTTGAAGCAGCAGGTCACGGATCCGGTGTACGGCACGATCTTTTACGGCGCGCCAATCAAGGGTCACGACAAGGATTTTTACGGCCTGCTGAATCGCGACTTCCGCAAGACGAACAGCGATATCGGCACGGTGAAATTCGAGCACGATCTGACCGACAATCTGACGCTGCTAAACACTTCGCGCTATGGCAAAACGAGCCTTCGCCAAGTCGTGACCAATCCAGACGACAGCCGCAACAACGTGCCCAACGGCGTCCTTTTGCGAAACCAGAAAAATCGCGGGGTGGAAACCGAAACCATCGCGAATGTGATGGATTTGAAAGGCAATCAGGACTGGGGCGGCGTAAAGCACAATTTCGATGTCGGCGTCGAATACAGCCGGGAAAAGACGCATAATCAGGGCTATTACGTGAACGGCCCTGGTTTGCCGGCGACCTTCGGCTTCCCGTTCGTGCCGAACAGCGACGTCGTCACCAACAATGTTGTGCCTCCGACGGCGAATCCAACCTGCAGCAATCCCGGCGCCCTGGGTGCGCCCTCGCCCGCACAATATAATTGCACGGGTTTGGATAACCCGAACCCGAATGATCCTTGGGTTGGCTCCGTAACACGCGCGGTCGGCTATCTGGACACGACTACGGAAGTCTACGCTTTCTATGCGTTCGACACGCTCGAGTTCAATGAGCAATGGTCGCTCAATCTGGGCGTCCGCTACGACAATTACCGCACCAAGCAGACCGGCCTTACCGCAGCGGCGCCGAGCGCGTCCGATCCTAATCCGGCGCTCGTTGTTCCGACGCCGCTGGGACGTAAAGACGAGTTCGTCAATTACCAGGTGGGCTTGGTCTACAAGCCCGTGAAGGAAGGCACGCTTTATATTTCCTACGGCACCTCGACCAATCCATCGGGGGAAGGCGGCGGGGATGCAAGCAGCATCACAGCGGCCACCGAAATTCTGGCGCCGGAAAAAAACAAACGCATCGAAGCAGGCGTGAAGTGGGAGCTGTTTGACTCGCGTTTGCTCGCCACGGGCGCCGTCTTCCATACAAAGAAAAACAATGCCCGGGTTACGGACGCCACCGGCATCACCTCGACGATCGGCAATCAAGAAGTCAATGGCGTCGAGTTCACCGCCACGGGTCAGATCACGCCCGACTGGACCTTGTTCGCCGGCTACACTTGGCTGCACAGCGAGATCAAGGATGGCGGCTTCCTGGACGTCAGCGGCGTGCTTGTGCCTTCGCCGGCCAACGGCAAACGCTTCCTGAACACGCCGGAACATTCTCTCAGCGTGTGGACGGATTACGCCCTCACCGACAAACTGAACGTGGGCGGTGGTTCCACTTATATGTCGCAGCGTTACGCCGACGCCAATAACCGCATCCGCTTGCCGGCGTATTGGCGCTTCGACGCGATGGCCAGCTATCAGTTGAACGATCGGGTCGGTCTGCAGCTGAACCTCCAAAACATCACGGACGAACGCTACGTCACCAATCCGCACCCGTCGCACTTTGCAGTCCTGGCGCCGGGCCGATCAGCCTCTCTCGCCCTGAACGTGCGCTTCTAAATCCGATCGTGTAGAGCATGGGACTAAAGCAACAGACTTTAAATTCGCCTCAGGCCGACGGCGCCGGTGAGCGAATTTAAAGCTGGACGCTTTAGGAGACTTTCCCATGCTGCTGCATGTGCCGGACGTATTGAGTAAAGCCGACCTTGCCCGTGTGCGCGGATTGATCGACGCTGCCACATGGGTGGACGGCAACGTCACATCCGGCGTTCAAGCTGCTTTGGCCAAAAGCAATCTGCAATTGCCTGAAGAGTCCGAGGCGGCGCGCGCCGCTGGCGTCATCATTCTGGACGCAATTGAAAAACAGCCCTTGTTTGTCGCCGGCGCCTTGCCGTTGAAAGTCTTCCCGCCGTTGTTCAATCGATATGGGCCGGGCAACAAATTCGACACCCATGTCGACAATGCTTTGCGCATCAAAAAAGGCGGCGATTTCCGCATTCGCAGCGATCTATCCGCGACGTTGTTTCTGTCTGAGCCGGAAGAGTATGACGGCGGCGAACTCAGCATCGAAGACACATTCGGCGTGCATCAAGTCAAGCTCGCAGCTGGTGATCTGATCCTGTATCCCGCCTCAAGTCTGCATCACGTCACGCCGATTACGCGCGGCGAACGCATCGCCAGTTTCTTCTGGATTCAATCGATGGTGCGCGACGAATCTCGGCGCGCTTTGTTGCTGCAAATGGACATTGCGATCCAAACGCTCGCGCAGGAACTGGGCCAAGGCCATGCGGAAATCATCAGCCTCACGGGCGCGTATCATAACCTCCTGCGCATGTGGGCCGAGGTCTGACGCGCACAACGAAAACCCCTGCAAGTCGCCCTGCAGGGGTTTCGCTGGATTTTGAGCGAGGATGCTCAAGCTCTATTTAGTGGACGCTCATCGGCTCCAGGGAGTTGGCGCGCGCGGCGGCGAAGGCCGTATCGCGGTCATCCAGGATGGCGATGCGCGAACCGTCGGCCGCGTGCACGACATACCAGATGGCGTCCGGATCAAGCGCGAACAGCGTGCCTTCGGCATCGACTTCATCGACGTTCGAGG
>JBEVJO010000104.1:0-3796 GCA_040510175.1 Caulobacterales bacterium | reverse complement strand
GGCCGCGCCGCTATGCGGGTCACAACACCAGACCAGTTGCCGGTGGCGGGACCGATGCCGGACTTGCCCGCGTTGCAACCCGATCTGGAAAAACTGCGCAACGGCGCGATTAGCGAAAAAGCGATCCAACCGCCCCCGATTCCCGGCTTCTTTTTGCTGTGTGGCCTTGGTGCGCGCGGCCTCACCACCGCACCGATATTGGGCGAGTATATCGCGTGTCTGGTGCTCGGCGAACCGTCGCCTTTGCCACCTACGCTGCGCCGCGCGCTGGACCCAGCCCGCTTTTTGTTGCGAAAAGCCCGCCACAACAAACTTTAACCTTAACGGGCGAAACCGGCCTAAGCCTTGCAGCAAACCGCGCAGCGAGAGGAACAGCATGCGCGACGGCAGCTTACAGTTTCAGAATGTGACGCTTGAGCCGCAACGGCCGCTTCTGGCGTTCAAATCGGAACCACAAAGGGATGCAGCGTTGAACCGCGTCGATTTCATGGGCTTTCATTTCGATCCGCTGGATCTCGACTCCGCAGTGCGGATCGTGGCTGCTCGGTCGCGCAGCGGCGAGCCTTTTCAATACGTGGTCACGCCGAACGCCGCCATCGCCGTGGCGCGCCGAGCCGAACCTCAAGTGTTCGCGCCGCTTCTGGCCAGCGCTTCTTTAGTCCTGAACGACAGCCGGATCC
This sequence comes from Caulobacterales bacterium, assembly GCA_040510175.1. GTDB lineage: Bacteria > Pseudomonadota > Alphaproteobacteria > Caulobacterales > Aquidulcibacteraceae > JBEVJO01. The sequence continues at coordinate 3,116 of JBEVJO010000104.1, read as the reverse complement.
TGCAATTGCTCGGCAGCCTTTCTGGCGTGGCGCTGCCGGTGGCCTGCGGGTCGGACATCACGGAACGCTTGTTTGAAGAAGAAATCGATCCCGATGAGCCGGTGGTTCTGATTGGCGGCGACGCCGCTACCGCGCAGGCCGTCGCCCGCCGCTACAAGCTCACCAAATTGCGGCATCATCAGGCGCCCATGGGGTTGCGCAACAATCCTCGCGCCGTTGCGGACGCCGCTGAATTCGCGGCCCGCGCCAAAGCGCGGTTTACGTTTATCGCGGTCGGGTGCCCACAGCAGGAAATTGTCGCCTTCGCGATCAAAGCGCGCGGCGACGCCACGGGCGTTGGGCTTTGCATCGGCGCCAGCCTGGAGTTTTTGGCAGGCGTGAAGCAACGCGCGCCCAAATGGGTGCAAAAGGCGCGACTTGAGTGGCTGCACAGGCTTGCCAGCGAACCAGGCCGCCTCTGGCGCCGTTATCTGTTCGGAATCGGGCCGCTTCTTGCGGCTTGGCTGGAATGGAAACGAACGCAGAAGAAAGCTTAAGCGCCGCCATCCGTGCAAAAAGCCGCGCTCCAGCTCTATTGCCCGTGCAAAATCCTTGAAGCCCAACCATATAGAGGCGCGGAGCTGGGCTCAGGAGCGTTTGATGAATCAAGTAAAGACCGTGATGTTGTTTGCCCTCTTGGCGGGCGTGTTCATGGTTATGGGCTACGCCATTGGCGGACAAGGCGGAATGGTGATCGCCTTTATTGCTGCGTTGGGCATCAACCTGTTTTCATATTGGAACTCTGACAAGATCGTCTTGCGCATGCACGGCGCGCAGGCTGTTGACGCCAATCACCCAAATGCGCTGGTGCGTACTTATGTGAACGACACACTGGATCTGGCCCGCAAAGCCGGTCTGCCGGCGCCCAAAATCTATATCCAGGAAACCGATCAGCCGAACGCGTTCGCTACGGGGCGAGACCCGCAGCACGCAGCCGTCTGCGCGACCACAGGTTTGCTGACCATGCTCTCCCGCGAAGAGATCGCGGGCGTCATGGCGCACGAACTTGCGCACGTCAAAAACCGCGACACACTGACTATGACCGTCACCGCTTCTATTGCCGGCGCAATCGGCATGTTGGCGAATTTCGGTATGCTTTTCTCAATGGGTCGCCCCGGCGACGACCGCCCGAACCCGATTATTATGATCGCGGGCATGATCCTGGCTCCGATGGCGGCGGGTCTCGTGCAAATGGCGATCAGCCGCACACGCGAATATTCGGCCGACAAAACCGGCGCAGAAATCGCTGGGAACCCGCAATGGCTTGCCTCGGCGCTGCAAAAGATCGAAGGCTTCGCGCGCGGCCGTATGAACGTCACCGCCGAACGCAATCCAGCGACGGCTCACCTGTTCATTATCAACCCGCTGAACGGCCAAGGCGCAGACAATATGTTTTCGACCCACCCATCGACGCAGAACCGCGTCCGCGCGCTCATGCAAATGAGCGGCGACGGCTCTAGCCTGAGCAATGAATCCGAAGCGCCGGCTGTCGCTCGCATCGGCACCGCCGTTCCCATCACCAACAAACCAAAACGCGGCCCATGGGGCTGAACCAGAGCAAGCCGGATGAACAGTCCGTTGGGGCCGCGCCGCGCCGCGCGGCCTCTGCTGTATTGATCGAAGTGTTCGACCGGCGCAAAACGCTGGACGAAGCCTTGAATGCCTGCCCTGAATTTTTCGATCTGGCGGGCCATGACCGCGCCTTCGCGCGCGCTTTGGCAGGCGAGGCGATCCGGCGGCGCGGTGCGCTGGATTTTGTGATCGCGCAATTCCTGCAAAAGCCGTTGCCGGATAACGCGTCCTGGGCGCGAGCAATCTTACGCGTCGGCGCAACGGAGCTGCTTTTGCTCTCCACGCCCGCGTATGCGGCGGTTGACGCAGCGGTGAACCTCGCGAACGCCAAGGCCCGGCCCTTCGCCAAATTGATCAACGCCGTGTTGCGCCGCATTTCGGAGCGCGGCGAAGCGTTGCTCAACGCCACACCGGCCGCGCAGGAATTGCCGTCCTGGTTGTGGGCGCGTTGGCGCGCCGCCTATGGCGACGACATCGCGGGTAAGTTGGCCCGTGCGCACATAAACCAGCCAAGCCTCGATCTGAGCATCGCGCAACTTGCGGATAGCGAAACTTGGGCCGAACGCGTCGGCGGCAAGGTGATGGCCCCCGGTTGCGTCCGCCTGCCTGACGGGCACGCCGATCTCACCGGATTGCAGGGCTTTGCCGAAGGCTCCTGGTGGGTCCAGGACATCGCCGCCGCGGCGCCCGTCCGCCTTCTCGGCGATCTGCGTGGGAAAACAGCTCTCGATTTGTGTGCGGCGCCTGGCGGCAAAACCATGCAGCTCGCGGCGGCCGGCGCCCACGTCACTGCTGTGGACCGTTCGGGCAAGCGCTTGTCGATCGTGCGCGAGAACCTCGAACGCACCCATCTTGCTGCCGAGGTAATCGAAGCTGACGGCGCCGCGTTCACGTCGGCGGACCTGTTCGACGCCGTTTTGGTGGATGCCCCATGCAGCGCCACCGGTACCTTGCGTCGCCACCCGGAAGCGGCCTGGATCAAATCCGACGCCGATATTGTTGCACTGCAAAAGACGCAAATCCGTCTTCTGAAAAACGCCATCGCCCTGACCAAGCCGGGCGGTGTGATCATCTACTGCGTCTGCTCACTCGAGCCCGAAGAAGGCCCGGGCATCGTGGCGCAGATTCTTGAACAGGGCAGCGCAGTTCGCGACCCGATCCAGGTAAACGAAATCGAGCCGTTCGGCGCGGGCGTAAATACCGACGGAGATTTGCGGATCTTTCCGTTTGTGCTGGATGAACAAGGCGGCTGCGACGGCTTCTTTGCGACCCGTCTGAGGCGAATTTAACCGACCTGTTCCCCTCAGGCATGCTTCTTGCCTGGAATCCGGGGCGCGGGACCGCAAAATATGAAGGCCGCGTTCAGACAGCATACAGGTTGGTTGGCGAAATATGGCGACCTAAGAGCAGGTTCCGACTCCAGAAATGAACCAGCTCCACTCGGGTAGGAGTGTACGGATGAAAAGACTTCTTTTAAGCGCCTTGGCGATGGTCACCGCCTTAGG
>JBEVJO010000103.1:0-7198 GCA_040510175.1 Caulobacterales bacterium | reverse complement strand
TTCGCTGGCTTTGGCGCGAACATCATGAAGTCGTAATAGGTCGCTTCGTGATTGCCTTGCACTGGAATGAACCGGTACGCATACGGATAGCCGAGCGAACGGAACAACACGATATTGGGGAACAAGGAATATTGCATCGGATCGAGCGCCTCGGCGTCCGACAGATGGCTGTAATCCTTGCTGTGCATTTGACTGAATTGTTGGCGCATGGCGTCGGCCATGAACTGCCGCGCCGAGGTGTCCGAATCAAGCGCCGGAGTTTGTGCACCCGGGAATACGATCCGCAACGAGGCGTCCAGAATTTCCTGCTCCGTTAGCATTTTTGGATACTGGTCGCCGGGAATGCCGGTCGCCTCCAGGAATCGGCTGACATTTTCATCGTCCGGCCAAACGTCATATTGCGTGCTGGAATCGCCGCCGAACGCCAAAGCCTGCGCATGCACGCCCGGCACGTGGAAAGCTTCGACGAATCCTTCCCAGCATACCTTCCAATTCGCGCGCATTTCGCGGCGGATGATGGTCGCGAGGTACATATCCTCCATCGGCCAGTCTTTGAAATGCGGAATAAGTTTGCCGAGGTATTTTTCGAGCGGTTGCGCGTCCGGATCGCGATTGATGAAAACGAAGCCGCCCCACCGTCCCACCTTGACCTCGCGGAGCGTCATTTTCGCCGCTTCGAGTTCCGGGAAATCCCATCGTGACGGTACATAATCGAGCGTGCCGTCGAGCTTCCAGGCAAACCCATGAAACGGACAGCTGATCTTGGCGACACTGGTGTGATCGCTGCACAGCTTCATGCCGCGGTGCCTGCAACTATTATAATACGCGCGGACGTCGTCGTCGCCGGCCCGCACGATCAGCAGCGATGCGCCAGGCCCTTCATAGACATGGATGTCGCCGACTTCGGGAATTTGCTCTTCGCGGCACGCCATCTGCCACACGCGGGGCCAGAGCCGCTCCATTTCCAGGTCGGCATAAGCCTTACTGGTGTACCGGCTGCGCGGCACGCGCGCCACGGGGATTTCGATCTCGGAATATTCGGTGACGACTGGCGGCGCGGGCCTGCGATCCTTGGCGATAACATCTTGATAAGCCGGCGCTGAGCTGGTGCGGTAAGAAGGCGCCGTGAGCGTTGGCGTTGGCTTCGTCATTGCTGATCCCTAGGATAAAGTCGCATCTGGCGGCGGCGCTAAAACTTTACTCCCGGCGGCCAAGCTGTCAATATAGTTTGCTAGCATATGTTTTGGAGGGCGCGCTATGACTCTGTTACGGAAAGACCCCGTTCGGCAAATCGCTTATTTCGTGCCCGACGCCCGCGAAGCCGCAATTAAGCACTCCGCGCTGTTCGGCTCTGGCCCTTATTTCGTGGCGGATAATATTCCGCTATGCTTGTGCGAGTATCGGGGTCAGCCCGGCAAACTGGACCACACATCCGCTTACGGCCAATGGGGCGAGGTGATGGTCGAGATGGTCCAGCAGAACAATCCCGACCCCTCGGTCTTTTACGACATGTACAAGCCCGGCGAGTCCGGCGTCCATCACGTCGCACTGATCGTCGATGACATGAAGGCCGCCATGCGCGACTACAACAATGCAGGCTTTGAAACGGGTCTCTACGCGGAAGTCATGCCTGGCGCGGGCTTTGCGATGATGGATTGCCGCAAAACATATGGCCACTTCGTAGAACTATACGAGCCAACCCCGCCTTTGCTCGGCGTCTACAAACTCGTGAAGGATTCCGCGGTCGGCTTTGACGGCACGGATGTTATCCGGCCATTCTCGTTCACCTGATGCGCACAAACGCTTGACGCTTTTAGAGCAACACACGCATTTAGACTTCCAAACTCGTCTCAAAAAATAAGGAAGAACCTTCATGGACATCGCGAAAATTCGCGACATGCAAATCGAGCCGATCGTACAAAGCTTCGATAAACGCGACACGATTTTGTACGCGCTCGGCCTCGGTTTTGGCGCCGACCCGTTGAATGAAGCGGAACTGCCGTTTGTCTATGAGGGCAATCTGCGCAGTATCCCGTCCTACGTGAACGTGCTGTGCCATCCTGGCTTCTGGGCGCAGAAACCCGAATTCGGCATCGACTGGGTAAAAATCCTGCACGCCGAACAGGACTTCGTGATCCACAATCCGCTGCCGCCCACGGGGACCATTCGCGGCGAATTCAAAGTGGGCGGTATCGAAGATAAGGGCCCCGGCAAAGGCGCCCTGCTGCACCAGCTCAAAACGCTGTACGATACCACCACCAACCTCAAGATCGCGACATTGCGCTCCACGCTATTCCTGCGCGGCAATGGCGGCGAAGGCGCGTTTGGCGATGCGGTTCAACCTGCGCAGCCAATCCCGGACAAAGCGCCGGACAAGGTCGTGGAAATCCCAACTTTGCCCCGCCAGGCTCTCATCTATCGTTTGAGCGGCGACTGGAATCCCTTGCATGCCGATCCGAACATCGCGCGCAAAGCCGGCTTTGAAATGCCGATCCTGCATGGTCTCTGCACCAACGGCTTGGCCTGTCGAGCTATCCTTTCCAACTATTGCGGCAACGACACCGCCAAGTTCAAAGGCATGTTCGTGCGCTTCTCCAAGCCGGTCATGCCCGGCGAAACCATCCGGTTCGAATTCCACGAAGAGTCGGGTACGCGCCTGCGTTTCCGCGCCATCGCGCTCGAGCGTAACGAGGTCGTGCTGGATCGCTGCACAGCGGACATCGCGTAAAGTTCAGCCCGCCACAGAGCGTGCGGACAGTCTAGGAGGAAGTTATGGCGGAAGCCTTCGATTATATCATCGTCGGCGCCGGTTCGGCCGGATGCGTCATGGCGAATCGCTTGTCGGTCGATCCGCGCAATCGCGTTCTGCTTCTGGAATCTGGCGGCGAGAACAAAACCTTTCTCGTCGACATGCCCAAGGGCCTCGGCAAGCTTGTCGTCGATCCCAAATTCAGCTGGCAATACCAGGTCGGCCAGGCGCGCGGCGGCAAGGTCAACGTCAATGAAAGCTGGGTGCGCGGGCGAGGCTTGGGCGGCTCATCGGCCGTCAACGGCATGATCTATGTCCGTGGCCAGCCAGCGGATTACGAAATCTGGGCGCGCGAAGCGGGACCCGAATGGGGCTGGTCGGCGATGAAGCAAGCCTTCCGGGCCATTGAGGATCATGAACTGGGCGATAACGGCGTGCGCGGCGTTGGCGGTCCCGTGCATGTCGCGCCATCCAAATTTCGGTATCCGCTGGCCGAAAAGGCGATCCAGGCCGGCGAGCAAATGGGTTTGAAGCGCAAGGATGATCTAAACGAAGAGGATCAGGAAGGCGTCGGCTATTACAGCTTCAACATCAAAAACGGTAAGCGCCAAAGCGCCTCTGTCGCGTTTCTCGATCCGATCCGGTCGCGGCCAAATTTGAAGATCGTCACCGGCGTCGATGTCGACCGCGTGCTGTTCACGGGACGCCGCGCCTCAGGCGTCGCCTGCCGCCTAAATGGTGAAAAGGTCGAATACTCAACCGATGGCGAAATCATTCTGGCCACCGGCGCCGTCAACTCGCCGAAGCTGCTGCAATTGTCCGGCATCGGACCCGCCGCATTGCTGCAAAAGCATGGGATCGAGGTGGTCCAGGACAGCCCGGACGTCGGCCGCCGCTTGCTGGAGCATCTCGGCCTTGGATTGACCTATCGCCTCAAAGGCGGCGAAGCAGGAATCAATCACCGCTATTACGGCGCCGGTCTGGCGCTCAGCGTCGCGCAATATATGCTGACCCGGACCGGGCCCATGGCGGTGGGCGCGATGGAGGTGGGCGCATTTGTGCGTGTTAGCCCGAATTCCAGCCGGCCCGACGCGCAGCTTTATGTAACCGGCATTACGCTCGACATTCCCAAAGACAGCAACGACGCAGCGCCGATGCAATCGGTCGAGAAACTTGCGGGCATGACCGTTTACGGACAATTGATCGGACTGGAGAGCGAAGGCGCGTTGGAAATCACATCGCCCAACCCCGATTCCCCGCTCGACATTAAGCCCAATTGGCTGACGTCACCGAAAGACCGGCAAGCCGTCATCGACATGGTGCATTATATTCGCCGCTATGTATCGCAACCCGCCCTCGCGACCTATATCGACGAAGAGATGCGACCGGGCGCGGATGTCGTTACGGACGAACAGATCCTCGCAGCGGCGGAACGGCTCGCCAGTTGCGGCACACACGCCGTCCGCACCTGCCGCATGGGCAAGGATGAACAGTCCGTGGTGGATGAACGTCTACGCGTGCGCGGTGTGCATGGTCTGCGCATCGCGGATTGTTCAGTTATGCCTGGGCTTATTTCCGGCAACACCAATGCGCCGGCCATGGCGACGGGCTGGCGCGCCTCGGATCTCATTCTGGAAGACGCCCGTCTGCGCAACGCCGCGTAAGCAGCGCCTCACAGCATCGACAAACCGCCGTCCACGAACACTTCCTGGCCTGTCATGTACCGTGATTGGTCGGAGGCCAGAAAGACGACGACTGCGCCGATATCGTCGCCCTGCCCCAAACGCCCAAGCGGAACCATAGCAATCGCGCCCTGTATGTCGGGTGAATCGCCGCGCTTCGCATCGCCGCCAAACAACATGTCTGTCTCGATCGGCCCGGGATGTATTGAATTGATACGAATGTTGTAGCGCTGTTGCGCGCAATGCAAAGCGGCGACCTTGGTGAGGCTCGCCACTGCCGCCTTCGCCGGCGTGTACATTGCCGATGTCACTATGGTGAGACGCGTTGCGGCCGAGGCGAGATTCACAATGGAGCCGCCGCCGCGTTCCTTCATGTACGGAATGACCGCCTGCATGCCGTGAAAGGCGCCGAACAAATTGACCGATAGGATTTTCTGAAAGTTCTCGAAGGTCGCGCTTTCAATGGTGGCGCTCATGTCGATCCCGGCATTATTGACCAGAATATCGATGCCGCCGAGCTCCTGGACTACGCGTCCGGAAATCTCTTTCCATGCAGCGGCATCGCTAACGTCGAGCTTTTCAAAATGCGCGCTGCCGCCCGCACTTTTGATTTTTCCGACAGTCTCCCGCGCGGGGCCTTCCAGCAAATCCGCGACCACGATTTATGCGCCTTCAGCGGCTAGCGCCATCGCCGACGCCGCGCCGATGCCGCGCGCCGCACCGGTGACGATCGCGACTTTGCCCTTTAGCTGCGCCACGCCGTCACCACTTGGCGTTCGGGTCGGCATAGACGTCGATGCCCATCTCTGCGGGGAATTCATCCGGACGCGGCATGCCGGTCAAATGATTGCCGCCGCTGACGGGCATGTTGACGCCGGTGATATAGGTTGGCCCGGACAGGAACACGACGGTGTCTGCATAGTCCTTCGGCAGACCGATGCGCTGCAGCGGCACATTGCGCGACATGACATGCTCGACGCCCGGAATTTCATACATATGCTTGGCCAGCGCCGATTTGATCGGGCCCGGCAGCAGCGAGTTCACTCGGATGCCGCGATGGCCGTATTCCATCGCAGCGTAGCGCACGAGGCAGTCCGTCGCTGATTTTGCGCACGCATACGCGAAGTGCGGCGGCTGCGGCTGTGTCGTGCTGTTCGATGAGATCAGCGTAATCGAGCCGCCGTCATTCATCCGCTCCGTGACGTACTTCACGAAATAGACGTGGCCGAGATAATTCACGTCGAGGGCTTTTTGCAGCGCGCCTTCTTCGGCGTCCTTGATCATCATCAAGGTTGGCAGCGCCGCCGAATTCACGGCGATGTCGATCTTGCCGTAGCTATCCTCTGTGAATTTGGCCAAGGCCTTGATGTCGGCTTCCTTGCCGCCGTCGCAGGCGATCGCCTTGCCGCCGATATTTTTGGCGAGTTCTTGCAGCGGCTCAATCCGGCGCGCGGCGACAACGACCTTTGCGCCTTCTTCCGCCAGCGCTTCGGCGATGGCCCAGCCTGTACCGCCTTCGGCCGATGCGCCGAGCACCACCGCAACCTTATCTTTTAAGCGCATGAGATGCTCCTGATCTACAGCGTCATAACGGGCGTTTTGCCGTCCCAACTCGCCGCCGCCGCTTTGATCGCCGCGAACAATTGTTGCGGTCCCTCGAGCAATTGCGCGATTTCAAGAATGTGGCTGTCTCCACGGCCGCCCATGTCGAAATAGGTCAGCGCAGATCCGTCCGCGAACGTGCCGCCTTGAATGGCGACGCCGCCGCGCTTTTCGATATAGGCCGTCGCTGCGGCAAGATCGTCCGTCATGGCGCACATATGCTGTACGCCGACATTGCCGGAATCGAGCGCCTCTTGAAAAATTGAGGGTCCGTTCGGCTTGATCAGCTCGACCATGAACTCGCCGTTATAGGCGACGGCGGCGTCATAATCGGGAATCATGTCTTTGCCGCGATAAAAGCCGGTCTCCCAGACAATTTTGGGAAATTTGAAAAAGGGGCCCACGGCCCAGGTTTCCGTCCAGTATTTGATCGCTGCGTCGATGTCCTTCACCACCCAGCCATTTTGGACCAGCGGGCCATAAGGTTTAGCGCTCATTGCAATCCCCTTAGGTGCGCAAATGCGCTGTGGCGCGGGCAACCACCTCGCCCAGTTCGGACAGCATCGGATTGCGGCGCAGCGTCAGGCCGCCATTCACTTGCAGATTCTGCCCCGTCATGAAGCATTCGTCTGAGCCAAGCCAGACCACGGCGGCGGCGATGTCCGCGCTCGTGCCACAGCGGCCCAACGGATATTCGTGCTCAAAGGCCGCCAGCAATTCCGGCATCTGGAAGGTTCCGCCCGCCATCGGCGTTTCGGTGAGGCCCGGCGAAATCGAATTGGCGCGAATGCCGCGCGCTCCGTATTCGTTGGCGACCGTGCGGATGACGTGATCAATGCCGGCTTTGGTTCCCATATAGGCCGAATGCTGCTCCAGCATGATGGTCGCGGTGGCCGACGAAATCTGAATGATCGAGCCGCCTTTGCCCATCGTGCGCAGCATGGATTGGATGAAAAAGAACGGCCCCTTGAACTGGATGGAAAGGATCCGGTCCAGATCGTCTTCCGTCGTCTCGTGGGTTTCCTTCATCAGGCCCCAGCCGGTTGCGTTGACGCCCAAATCCACCTTACCGAATTTCGAGACGACGAAATCAGCGGCGGCTTCAACCTCGGCTTTCTTGGTGATGTCCATCAGCACATAGGCGCCGCCGATTTCCTTGGCCAAG
>JBEVJO010000102.1:0-8976 GCA_040510175.1 Caulobacterales bacterium | reverse complement strand
GTCCTGCCCGCTTAGTCGAGCGCGGCAAAGCGCTGCTGAGGCTATTTGATATTCCGCTCTTGGCATAAAGCAACATAGCGTTTGTGATAGGTTTTGGCTTCGGCCCAAACGCCCGCCGCCGTCAGCCCCCAGTCTTGGAGATTGTATCGGTGCACGCCATGGCTGCTGCGCGGATCGTCTTGGATACGCGCATGCCAGGCGTGCCTCGCCCCATCGTCCACCGGCATTCCGAAATGCGCATAAATCCGTTCGACGGCGCCGACCGGATCAGCTTGGATTTCATCATTGTGCAAATCGAAAAAGCGAGCCGGATCCGCGGTGCTGCGCACAGCTTCGGCTTTTTCCAGCGCCCGCATCCAGATGCGGGTCTCGTCACCATGCTGGAGGCGGCTTTTGTCCGGCGCGTAGAGGCGCGACACTTCATAGGACAGGCTGCAAACCGACGGCATGGAGATCGCAAGGTCGCGGTGCGTCTGCACGATGCAGGCGTCGGGAAACGCCGTCAAAAGAGCATCGAGCGCCCAAATATGATCCGGGTTTTTCAACAGCCAGCGCCGTTTATCCCCGCCCGCGATCAGCCTGAGGATTTGATGATAGCGCTCATACGCATAGGTCGCGTCGGCCGCCAAACACCACTCGCCATAATTCGGCGCTGACATGGTTTGCGCCAAGCTCGTCGCCCAGAAGGTTTGATCCAGCGCCGCGCGACATTCGTCGGGCTGCTCGGGGAAAAGCGGATGGATGTCTTTGATGCGCGGATTGAGGCCCAGCATCTGATCCAGCCCCGCCCTCACTCCCTGGAAAACTGGATTGTTCTCCCAGGTCTCGCGTGGAGGACGCGGCATCGGCATCGAGCCGAGCCAAAGGTCCAGCGCCTGAATAGCCGGATCAGCCGCCATGATCCGTTGCAGCGCGGTGGTGCCGGTGCGCGGCATGCCGATAATAATGATCGGCTTTTCAATTCGCGCAGCGGCGAATTGCGGGTAGGTTTTGAAGCCCTGTTCTGTGAACAAGCGCCCGACCAGTTTGCCGATGATGGTTCCGGCGCCGATTTGCGCACCCTCGGGGCTGAAACGCGCGCTTGCGTCGAGGTCATCCAACAGGATCCGCAGGGGCGCTTGATAATCATTTGGACCGAAATCGCTAAGCCCGATCGCTGCGGCAGCCTGTTCGTGAAATTCGTCGAAGCGCGACACAAAGCTCATGGCCATTCCTTGGATATTCAATTCGCTGAAACTTATTTCCGGCGCAGCGGATGCTTGGTCTGCACCAGATCGCGCAGGCGATCGCCCGCGACATGCGTGTAGATTTGCGTCGTGGCGATGTCGGCATGACCCAGCAGCTTCTGTACTGACCGCAGATCGGCGCCGCCATCCAGAAGATGAGTCGCGAAAGCATGGCGCAGCACGTGCGGGCTGACGATGCGCGGGTCGATGCCCGCCGTTTTGGCGCATTCTTCCAGGATTTGCGCGCAACGCCGCCGCGTCAGATGCCCTTCCTTGCCCGTTGAGGGAAACAAATAGCGCTCCGCGCGCTCACGCGTCGGCCCAGGGTTCGGCAGAAATTGCTGGCGCACCGCCAGATACGCCTCCAGCGCCGCCAAGGCCGGCGCGCCCAACGGCGCCAGACGTTCGCGTCCACCCTTGCCCTTGATGCGCAACGTGCGCTCGCCCGCGCGCGGCAACGCAGACGCTGGCAGCGCCACCAATTCGGACACCCGCAACCCTGCTGCGTAGAGCATTTCCAAGAGACAGGCGGCGCGCAGCCCCTGCGCGTCTTTCTTTTCAGCGGCGGCCTGCAACAGACGTGAAACCTGTTCCACCTCCAGCACGCGCGGGAGCGGCCGGCCGCGTTTGGGGGGATCAAGCTTGGCGGTCGGGTCGTCGCCCCGCCAGCCTTCCGACAATGCAAAGCGGTGAAACTGCTTTAGCGCCGACAACCGCCGCGCCTGGGTCGCGGGCGACAACCCCCGGCGCCCCAAATCGGCGGAATAGGCCGCGACGTCGGAATCAGAGGCCTCCAACAGGCGCTTCCGGGGCTCGCGCCCCTCCCCCGCATCAGGTCCGGCAAGGAACGTCCCGTAATCCGCCAAATCCCGGCGATAGGCGTCCAGCGTATTCCGGGCCGCGCCCCTTTCAGCGGACATGGCCTCCAGAAACGCTTCGATCTGGTGATCTATGCGCAAAACGGACTTCTCCCCCAGATTTAGGCCGTGATCGCCCCAACTGGCCATTTCTGACCCTTGGACGCAGGCCCTTTTCCTACTTATAGCTTCCTTGCCATGCCAGACGCCATCTCTGATCCGTCGACAAATTCGGCCCTGCCGGTCCCGACCCATTTACGGGCGGCAGCGGCTTTGCGCGGCCAATGCGTGATCGTGCTGGTGGGATTGATGGGCGTCGGAAAGACCACCGTCGGCAAAGCCTTGGCGGCGCAATTGAACATGCCCTTTCGCGATGCGGATAGCCAGATTGAGGAGGCTGCGGGCCTATCGATCAGCGAGATTTTCGCTCAGCACGGCGAACAGGAATTCCGCCGCGGCGAACGCCGGGTGCTGCACCGCCTCCTCACCGCCGAGGCGCCGCATGTTCTGGCGACGGGCGGCGGCGCCTTCATCGACCCAGATACGCGCGCCTTGATCCAGTCGACCGCTGTCTCGGTCTGGCTCAAAGCGGACATCGACTCCCTGGTGAAGCGTGTCTCCCGCAAAAACACGCGTCCCTTGTTGCGCCAGGGCGATCCCAAGGAAATCCTCACCAGGCTCTGCCATGAACGCGCAGCATTTTACGCACTCGCCGACATTCATGCTGAAAGCAGCAATGGCGCTGTGACGGACACCGTGAAGCGCGTTCTGGACGGCATTCACACGCTGGCCATCGCCCCCGACAAAGGACCCTCCGCATGAGCCCCGCGACCCGCGTTCCGGTTTCCTTGGGCGCGCGCTCTTATGACGTCGTGGTCGGCGACGATCTCCTGCGCGAAGCCGGTGCGCTGATCGCGCCCTTCCTGACGCGCAAGCGCGTGTTCGTCGCGGCTGACGAAAATGCCGAAGCCCAGCACGGCGAGGCGCTGCGTCAGAGCCTCGCAGCAGCGGACATTGACGGCATCTGGGTAAAAGTGCCCTCCGGCGAAGGCCAAAAAAGTTTCGCCGGCATCGAGACGATGCTCGACGCATTCTTGGCTGCCGGTATTGAACGAAAAGATTTCATCATCGCCTTTGGCGGCGGCGTGGTCGGCGATCTCGCCGGGTTTGCGGCGGCCATTGTGAAACGCGGCGTCGACTTCATCCAAATCCCGACCACGTTGCTCTCGCAGGTGGATTCGTCCGTGGGCGGGAAGACAGCCATCAACGCAACCGCGGGCAAAAATCTCGTCGGCGTATTTCATCAGCCTCGCCTTGTGATCGCCGACAGCGCGGTGCTGAAAACCCTGCCCGCGCGCGAATTGCGCGCTGGTCTCGCCGAGATCATTAAATACGGCCTGATCGACGATCCGGATTTCTTTGCCTGGGTCGCGGCCAACGCAGCCGGTCTCGGCAAAGGCGAAACGTCCTTGCTGGCTGAGGCCGTTCGCCGTTCGGTCGCCGCCAAGGCCCGAGTCGTGGCGATCGACGAGCACGAAACCGGCCCCCGCGCTTTGCTCAATCTGGGCCATACCTTCGCCCACGCCATCGAAGCCTGCGCCGGGATGCACGGTAAAATCCTGCATGGCGAAGCCGTTGGCGCGGGTCTTTCCGCCGCTTTCCGCTTTTCCCATTTCCTTGGCCTCTGCCCGGAAGGTGAATGCCGCAAGGTGGATGCAGCGCTCGCGGCTTTAGGACTGGAAACCAACTGGACCAAATTGCCCGGCGCGCCCTTCGCCCCCGAAGCGCTTCTTGAAGCCATGCGCCATGACAAAAAGAATTCCGGCGGCGCCCTCACCTTCATTTTGGCCAACGGCATCGGCGAAAGCTTCATCGACCGCTCCGTCGATGCTGGTAAAGTAGAAGCGTTTTTGCAGGAGCTGGTTGTTTAGGCCATGGGCGCACCAAGTTTCGCGAGGGCCACCGCTTTTAGTGCGTTGCTCCAGCCAAGTGCTCTTTCAGCCCAATCGGCAATGGCGTCGCGTCCATGAGCGGGCCCCTGTTCAATTTGTTTGTGGCGTTCGCGCTGCTCATCGCAAACGCCTTCTATGTCGCGGCCGAATTCGCGCTCGTAAAAAGCCGCGGCTTTCGCGTGGACGCAATGGCCGAAGAGAAACGCTTCGGCGCCAAGCTCGCTCAGCGCATGCTGAAGAATCTTGAAGCGTACTTGGCGTGCTGCCAACTCGGCATCACCATGGCTTCGCTCGGACTGGGATGGGTGGGCGAACCCACCGTCAGCGCCCTCATCGAGCCGCTGCTTACGTCACTCGGCATGCCGCAAGACACCATTCATCTGATTGCCTTCATTGTGGGCTTCATCGTCTTCTCGTCGCTCCACATCGTGGTGGGCGAACAAGTGCCCAAGACGTTCGCTATTCGGACGCCCGAGCCGGTCTCGCTCTGGATCGCCTATCCGCTGCATGCCTCTTATATTGTGCTTTGGCCGCTCAACTGGCTTTTGAACAATGCCTCGCGCGCGATCTTGCGCGCCTTGGGCGTGCGCGACGCATCGCATCTGGAAATCCTGACGAACATTGAACTGGAAGGCTTGGTCGAAGTCTCCGCCGAGCATGGTGAAATCGAGAAAACGCAAGCCAAGCAGATCCGCTCGTTGTTTCAATTAGGCGATCTCACCGTCACCGACGTGATGATTCACCGCAAGAATGTTCGCACCATCAATTGTGCGTTGCCCCCGCGCGAAATCGTGGCGCAAGTTCTGGGCACGCCCTACACCCGCCTGCCGATCTGGAGCGAAGAGCCGGAAAACATCATCGGCATCTTGCACGTCAAGGAAGTCCTGGCCGCGATCTCCCGCTCGGGCGGCGACATCGACGCGCTGAACGTACAAGAGATCGCCCGCGCGCCATGGTTCGTGCCCGAAACCACGCACCTTCAGGAACAGCTCAGCGCGTTTCTACGGCGGCGTGAGCATTTCGCCTTGGTCATCGACGAATATGGCGCGCTGATGGGCCTCGTCACGCTTGAGGATATCCTCGAGGAGATCGTCGGCGACATCAAGGACGAGCACGACATCGCCTTCCAAGGCGTGCGCCAGCAACCGGACGGCTCGGTAAATGTCGATGGTTGGGTGCCGATCCGCGATCTCAATCGCGCCATGGATTGGAATTTGCCCGACGAGGAAGCCGTGACCGTCGCGGGCCTCGTGATCCATGAAGCGCAAAGCATTCCCGATCCGGGCCAGCGCTTCAACTTCCATGGCTATCAGTTTGAGGTGCTGCGCCGGAACCGCAACCAGGTCACTGCGCTACGCGTGCGCGCGCCCGAGCCGGTCGTCGAGGAAGAATAGCGCCTCGCCGCCGTTCAAATCTCGTTCGGCACCGAAAAGTAATCCTGATAGCGCTGAAACGGTTTGCGCGCGACCTTCGCCCATTCCGCCGCGCCGGCCGCATAATCATGCGAGGGCCGCTTTTCGCGCCTGTTATCATCAAGATATTTCTGCATCGCGGCCTCGCCTTCGGGCGTCAGCGGAATGTCGAACTTGTCATAGATGCGGCGCACGATCGCCATCTGATCCTTGATGAACTCCGCATAGTGAATGTTGAGCAATTGCTCTTGCGGAATCAGCCCTTGCTGCACCCAATCCGTCGCCATGTTGAATTCCATCGCCACGACGTTTTCGTCCACGGCGTTATCGAGCGCGCCGCTGCGAAACGGTTCGTCGCTCCGCTGCCAGAATAACGCGCCGACCATATTCACGGCCGACGCCAACGAGCGCAGCGGATCGCGATGCGCCCATACCAGGCAGACATCGGGATAGGCCTTCATAACGTCGAGCAGATTGTAGAGAACCGGAGACTTCATGACCCAGCGCCGGGGCTTCTTCCATTGCAGCACCCGGAGCACCCGCTTCTCCCATTCGAGTGCGGGCAGAAAGCTTCCCTTGCCAAAGATGTACGCGTTAAAACTTGGAACCTGGCCCATCAGATTCATCCAGGTGGGCATCTGGAAGCTTGAAACCTGCAGGTGGATGCCTTCGGTGGGGATATCGCCGCCGAATTCGTGCATGGCCTGCAATTCCGGACTTACCCGATACCAGCGCGTGATCAGCGCGTGCGCTTTTTCGATGCGTGGATCGACGTGATAGGTTTCCGGCTCAGGCGGGGGCGACGGATAGAACGCCTCCCAGGTCATCAGCGTGCCGTTGTCCGGATCAGCCGACAACAGGTTTTGCAGCGCCGACGTCCCGGAACGCCCCTGCCCGGTGATCAGCAGCGGCTTTTTGATTTCTTCGTCCGCGATTTCCGGATGCAGGCGATATTCTTCCTCCACCCGCAACCGCAATTCCAGCCAGGTCAGCAATTCGGCGCGGGTCATGATCCGTCCGACCATATTCAGCGCCGCTTCTTCCTGTAGCGATTTAACGAAGACCTCGAAAGGCTCGCGCCAGCCGTCCTCGCCAAAATTGCTGAGTCCGGTATTGCGCATGGCGGTTTCGCGCAAGGACTGCGAATCCAGCGGCACCACGCCCTCCAGATCCAGACACGCGCCTTCTTCGTTGAGGCGCTGCACCCATTCCGGTCGTGGCTGGGGCGTCCAGCTGTTGCGGCGCGCGCTTTGTTCGCCTGTTTGATTGGCGTCACTCATCAAACTCTAGTCCCTTTTAATCCTCGAACGTCAGCCAGCCATGCCATTCGGCCGCAACATGATCGACATGCCGCCATCCACCGCCAGGTTAGTGCCGGTGACATAGGAGCCCGCGCCGCTGCACAGAAATTGGATCAGCCCTTCCAACTCATCCGGCGTTCCCGCGCGCCCCAGAGCGCTCATGCCAACAAAGTCTTCCATGAATTTTTTGGCGGCGGCCTCGCCTTGTGTTTCACGCAAAAGGTTTTCGGCGTGCCGCACCAGATCGGTGATGAAAAAACCGATGATCAACGAATTGACCGTGATATTGTCGTGACCCAATTCGGCCGCCAGCGTCCGCGTCAAAGCGTTCAGCGCGCCCTTGGTCGCGGTGTACATGCTGATGCCTTCATGCGGCGAACTCACCACCGTGGACACCGACGAACTGAACAGAATACGGCCCCATTTTTTGGCGCGCATGTGCGGCGCGAAGGCGCGGATCAATATCACGTTGGAGGCGATATTCACGCCCATGATGTCGTCGATCGATTCGTCGGTGATATTGGCCAGATGCTGGTTGGTGTCGAACGCGGCGTTGGCCAGATAAATATCGATCCCGCCCATCTCTTTTTCGCAATAATCGGCGAGCGCATAGACGCTCTTGCGATCGGTGAGATCGACCGTGGTCCAGCGCACCCGGCCTGCGATCGCGGGATTTTGGTTTAATTCGGCGGCAGCCTCTGCCAACACGTTTTCACGCCGCGCGGCGATCAGCACCGTCGCGCCCGCTTCGGCCAGCGCCTTGGTCATGTGATAGCCGAGCCCGGTCGCCCCGCCCGTCACCAAAGCCGTGCGGCCATCGAGTTTGAACTTGTCGAAGATGCCGCCCATGCCTGTCACTCCCAAATATGCTTATCGCGCGCTTTGGAAGTACTATAGCAAACCAAATGCCGCAGGGAAGCTAGCCGCTATTGCGCAATCCGGCAGCGATGCCGTTGATGGTCAGGTGGATGCCCTCCGCCACCTTTTGATCCTCGTCGCCCGCACGGCGGCGGCGCAGCAATTCGATCTGAATGTGGTTGAGCGGATCGATATAGGGAAAGCGGTTGCGGATCGAGCGCGCCAAGGTCGGATTGCCTTGCAGCAGAGTGACTTGCCCGGTGATCAACAGCACCAGCTCTACGGTGCGTGTCCATTCTTCCTGGATGCGCGCAAAGATCGCCTCCGCCATAGCGCGGTCGGACACCAGCTCCGAGTAACGCGAAGCGATGCGGATATCGCTTTTAGACAGCACCATGTCCATGTTGGACAGCATCGTCGCGAAGAACGGCCATTCGCGATGCATAGCGCGCAGCGTTTCCAGACCGTCCGCGTGCTTGGCGAGAAACGCATCGACGGCAGAGGCAAAGCCGAACCATCCCGGCAGCATCAAACGGCATTGCGCCCAGCTGAACACCCAGGGGATGGCGCGCAGATCCTCGATGCGCGTGGATTTGGTGCGCGAGGCCGGACGGCTGCCGATATTCAACGCGGCGATTTCGCCGACCACCGTGGATTCCCAGAAATAGCGCTCGAAGCCTTCGGTGTCATACACCAGGCCGCGATAGGCGCTGAACGCCGAAGCGGACACTTCATCCATTACCGCATGAAAAGCGTCACTCGATGTCGCGGCGCCGGCGGGAATCAGACTCGCCTCCAACGTCGCGGCCGCCAGGGTCTCCAGGTTGCGCCGCCCGACCTCGGCATTGGAGTATTTGCCGGCGATCACTTCGCCCTGTTCGGTGATGCGAATGGCGCCCTGCACCGCGCCGGCCGGCTGCGCCAAAATCGCCTGGAAGCTCGGGCCGCCGCCGCGCCCGACCGATCCGCCGCGGCCATGGAACAGGCGCAGGCGGATTTTGTGGCGCGCAAAGACGTCGATCAGCGCCAGCTCGGCCTTGAACAATTCCCAGGTCGAGGTGGTGTAGCCGCCATCCTTATTGCTGTCAGAATAGCCCAGCATGACTTCCTGAACGTCGCCGCGCGACGCCAATAAGCGCCGATACACCGGCGAGGCGAACAACGTCTCCATGATCTCGGCGGCGCGCCGCAAATCATCGATGGTTTCAAACAACGGCACGATGTCAAGGTCGAGCCGCGACTCGCGCGGCTGCAAGAGACCCGATTCCTTTAACAATACGGCAACGGCCAAAACGTACGAAGCGCATTTGGCTTTCGAAATCACATAATGCCGAATAGCGCCGCCGCCATAGCGCCGCCGCCCCTCTGCC
>JBEVJO010000101.1:0-3632 GCA_040510175.1 Caulobacterales bacterium | reverse complement strand
AACCGCGACGCCGACAAGCGCGAGCACGCATGCGCCGACAAGCGCTGAAAGCACATTGATAATGAAGGCGCCGCCGCTGGAGATCGCAGCCAGAACGCCAAGCACCCAAACCGCGCCGGCGATGCCGAGAGTGATGAGGCCCAGCCGAGCAGGCGTTATCTGCAGATCGGCTTGACGCAACATGCGATCAACATATTTGTGAAGCGCTTTGAGCCGATCGTCGGTCAGATTGCCGATGTTCGACTGACGGACGAGCGCCGCGTAGGTCTGCCGCTGGGTAGCGCCGGATTCGAGCAACGTGAGGCGCCGATTGACGCGCTTCATGCGGCTCGCATTGTTCCAGCTCCGTTCGAGCACGAGCTGTCCGGACACGAGAACCGCCGCGAAAATGACGATGTAAAGAAAGAGTGGCGTGCTGAACATTAGACCTGCCCCCGTGCACGGTCAGACCCCAAACCGCCAGCTTGACGGAGTGTCGATATGAGCGCGATCACTGACATTTTCTGCCCGGCGTAAACACCATGGACGGCGGCTGGACGCCCCGTGCGGCGAGACGCTCTACAAAGCGTGGGCGCACGCCGGTGGTTTCGAAATCACCGATCACAGCGCCGCCTTCAGTGCGGCCGCGTTGCTTGAATCGCACGATGTCCTGCATGGAGATTACGTCTTCCTCCATGCCGGTGATTTCCGAGATGGAGACAATGCGGCGCTTACCGTCGTCCATGCGTTCGGTTTGAACCACGAGCTGGATCGCCGATGCGATCTGGCCGCGAATGGAGCGCGGCGAGATTTCCAGTTTCGCCATGCCGATCATCTGTTCGATACGGGACAGCGCATCGCGCGGCGTATTGGCGTGCACGGTGGTCATCGAGCCGTCGTGACCAGTGTTCATCGCTTGCAGCATGTCGAAAGCCTCGCCGGCCCGCACTTCGCCGACGATGATGCGATCTGGCCGCATCCGCAGGGCGTTCTTCACCAACTCCCGCTGGGTAACTTCGCCCACGCCTTCAATATTGGCGGGGCGCGTCTCAAGCCGGCCCACATGGGGCTGCTGCATTTGCAGTTCCGCGGAATCTTCAATCGTGATGATGCGCTCTTTGTTGGAGATGTAGGCCGAGAGCGCGTTTAGAAGTGTGGTCTTGCCTGAGCCGGTGCCGCCCGAGATCAAAATATTGCGCCGCGCTGCGACGGCCGCTTGAAGCAACTCCGCAATTTCCGGCGTCAAGCTGTCAAGCGCCGCGAGGCGCGCCATGTCGATCGGAATTTTGGCGAACTTCCGAATTGAAACCAGTGGCCCGTCCACCGCGAGCGGTGGGATAATCGCGTTGACGCGACTGCCGTCCGCTAGGCGCGCATCGACCATGGGTTGGGATTCGTCGATGCGGCGGCCAACCGCCGCTACGATTTTATTGATGATCCGAAGCAGGTGGCGCGTGTCTTGGAAATGCACGTCCGTCGGCTCAAGCACGCCGGCCCGCTCGACATAAACGCTCGCGTGCGTGTTGATCAAAATATCATTGATCGTCGGATCCTTGAGCAACGGCTCCAACGGCCCAAGACCGAGCAATTCGTCGAGAATGTCCTCGATCAATATATCGGTTTGCGCGGTCGACAAAAACCGCCGCTCTTCCGACAGAAGTTCAATCACCACGCTGCGGATTTCGTTGCGCAACGTTTCGCGCGGCGTCCGATCCAGCACGTTTAAGTTTAAAAGCTCGATCAAGCGCTGATGGATGCGGACCTTCAGACCCGATGCGTCTTCAATGACCGCTGGACCGGTCCCCGGAATGCTCGATTCGCCGTTGCTCCAAAGCATGTTGTTACCGTGTCCTTTGAGGTTGGACCTGAGCCGTCACCGGCGCGCCGAGCGTCGCCGCGAGTTCGGCCAGGGCCTTTTCGAGTTTTGACCCGTGGGTTTTCTTCGAGACAACGAAGCCTTCATTGGCTGCGGCTTCCATCGCCTTGCGGTCCTCGGGGATCATGAGATCGAACTCTCGGCCCAGCGATTTCTCCGCCCACTTGATGGGCAGTCGATCTGGCTGATCCGGCGACAGCGCGTTGCAGACCAGCAGAACCGGCTTGCGCTCCAGCCCCTGCGCCGCAAGCGTCGCCAATTGCCGGCGGGCAGCTTGGATGCGGGGCAGCGTCAGTTGCGCCACGAGAACGATGCGGTCCGCTTGGCTCAACACGCGGTGCGTCCAGGCGGTCCAGGAATTTGGCAGGTCAATCAGGGTCAGCGCGAAATCGCGGCGAAGTCCATGCACCAGCGCGTCAGCCTGTACCGGCGTGATGGAGTCCAGCCCCATCATTGAAGTGGGGCTGGCCATGAGGCGAGCCCCGGACGCGTGCCGGGACAGCGCCTCCGCAAAGGGCGTCTCGGCAAGCCCTGCGCCGGCGCTGAAAATGTCGGTGAGAGTGACGGCGCTGGGCATGTCCAGATAAAGGCCCACCATGCCGAATTGGATGTCGAGATCGGCGATCGCCACACGATCCGGCGACTGGGCGCCCAGGCGTGCCCCCGCCTGTACGCAAAGGCTTGTCGATCCCGCGCCGCCCCCAGCGTTTAGAAAGGCGATAACCTCGCCGGAGCGAACCGGCGCGGCCGCTTTTGGCGCGCTTTGTTGGCGCAATACGCGCTCCAGGCTGAGCGCGATGCTCGTCTCCGATGCGGGATAGGGCAATACGTCCGCCGCGCCGTGACCGAACAGGAGGCGCGTTTTTTCCATGTCCGCGCCCTTCAACACCACAATCACCTGCTGACCCGCGGGGCGGGTCTGCAACAGTTCGATTGCGATGTTCAGATCGTCGGGACCGGCGGCGGTGATGAGGGTGGCGAAGCGTCCTGCGGCCGCCGCGCCCCAGCTTACTCCGGCAGGCGCGAATGCGTAGTCCGGAAACTCAGCCGATAGAACGGCGAGCGCATCTTCATCCAAATAGGTGTCGTAGGTTATGCCGATCGCCGGCAGGTTCCGCGGTTCACGCGCGGAAACACCCGACGGCGAAAAAAGGGGCTCAGCCGGTTTGGGTCTCGTCAAGACGTGGGTGAGCCAATCCACGATTTAGGGTCCATATGAACAAGAGAAACGATCTTTATTGACCGCCGCCCGTCGAGCTCTCGCTCCCAACGTCCACGGCGGCGCCCGCCGTCGAAGGCTGCAGCGTCTCACCCTTGACGTAACGGGACTGCGCCAGACCGACTCGCGAGCCGTCCGAACCCGGCGCCGGGTCGCCTTTATATTGCGCGTCCGGGTCAGCCACTTGCGCAGCCAGGTTTTGATGGATAGCGACGCCAAAGTCCTTGGACAGATGGGTTTGGGCGCAGCCGCTCAGAACCATCGCCAGGACTGCCGCCACGGCGACCGAAGCGACGCGCCGACGAGAAGAAGAATGTGAGGTCATGCGCGGCTCCTATTTGAGAATGTGGCCGTGGGGGCCTTCGACGCCGCCCTTGGTCGGGTCGACGGACATCAGCACCTGGTCTTCGGGCTTGAGGCCGAAACGGCTGTCTTGCGATCCGAACAGGAACAACTCGAAATCTGAGGGCGGGGCGAAATTGTCGGCCGGCGTGGTGACCCGGCCGCGGCGCGGCACGGCCAGATGCGGCGTGACGACAATCACCAGTTCAGTCTCTT
>JBEVJO010000100.1:0-4755 GCA_040510175.1 Caulobacterales bacterium | reverse complement strand
CTTGGCCAAGGACGCCAGTTCGTCTTCGTGACGTCCCGCAACGACGACCTTGGCGCCTTCGTCGGCGAGCCGCCGCGCGATGACTTGGCCCATATTGCCTTTGCCGGCCGCGCCCAGAACCAGCGCCGCTTTGTCTTTCAATCTCGCCATGTTCCTGTCCTCGCTAGAAATCGCGCAATGGTGCGCATGTCATTATGGCTTGTCGTGTGGCGGCACATTATCCGCCAGCGGATGGGAGTTCACCTGATCAATCGGCGAAGAAATTCAGTTCCAGTAAGATGCCGTTCGGCTCGTAGACAAATATCTGACGCAATCCGATTTGCGGCACCTCGTTGGTATGAAAAGTTAGTTTTTTGTCCTGCAAACGGCGCTCCATTTCGGCAAAACCGGTGCAGCGCAGCGCGACGTGATGTAGGCGGCCCGATCCTTCCGGTTGGGTAATATTGGCCACCGCCGCATCCTCGAATGGATAGAGCAGCGTTCCTTTGCCGACATGGACGACAGCCCGCCCCTCGGCGTCGCAAATCCAGGCAGCTTCGCTCATGTCGGTCATGCCCGGCGTGAGCGTGGCTTTCATGCCCAAAACGTCTGAGAAAAAATTGATGGTCGCCGCCACATCCGGGCAACGAATATTGACGTGATCGAGCGCTTCAATCCGCATGATCTGCTTCCTCCTAACACCGCGTCCTACGCGTTTCGTGTCTTGTCGCGCTCCAGCACGTCAACCAGCACATCGCTGAGCCGGCGCAACAAACGCTGCATGAAAAATGCGCCGGCGCCTGCAACGACGATGTCTCTGGTGTGCCCGCCTTCAAAAGCTTCGCGGCCGTGGAACACCAAAGACGTCAAACGAACCAGCGCACGCAAACTGAAATAATCGACCTCGCGATCGGAAATGTCGGCGCCGCCGGCGGCGCGATACGCCGCCATGTAATCCTGCCAAGGCATCACGCGCGACACGACCGGATAGCAATAGCCCAGATCCTCGCCTGGGTGACCGATCGCTGTTTGCTCCCAGTCCAGAACCGCGGAAATCTCGCCGTTCTCAGCCAGGATGTTGTGAAACACCATGTCGTTGTGAACGATGCAGCGCCGATCTTGGATGCAATCGATATTCGCGCGCAGCCAGGCGATCGCGCTTTCCATGGAGATCGATGCGCCATTGTTTTTGGCGCGCCAGATTGCTTCAAAACGATCGAGTTCGTCAGCCCAAGCTTGGCGGCTGGGATTGGGGCGCGGGTCCGGCAGGATAGCGCCGAGGTCACCGATCGGTTGCGCGTGCACCTTCGCCATCTGGCCCGCCAGCTCGCGTGCGATCGGCAGCGGCGCGTTTGCAGCCCAATAGTCGCCCTCGACGATTTTCCCCGGCATCTGACCGATCACCATGAAGGCGGCGCCGAGAGCGTCTTCTGCAGTTTCCACCAGAACCGGACGCGCCGCTTTCACGCCGGCGGCGTGCATGCGGCTGATGACCTGGAATTCCACTGCCGGTCCAGCGAAGGACGTGGCCATGCCGGGCAGGCCGCGCTGCACAACCATGCGGGAGGGCAGAGAGGGCGCGCCTTCAACTTCAAACAACGCGGTTTGGCGCGAGCGGCCGCCCATCGCCATGCGGAATTTGACGATGCGCAATTCCGCTTCGCCGGAGGCTTTGCGTAAGTAAGCCTCAAGCCGGTCGCGATCGATAATGAGAGCTGGGTTCTGCTCAAGAAGCGGCTGTGCCGCTTCAATCTCGTCCATGCGCTCAACCGCCGCGACGATGACATTGTTTTCCCATGTCGCCAGCGACCGGACAGCGGCGGCGGCCAATTCGCCATTTTTAATCTGCTGCGCGGTTTGCGCGACAAAGGCCTCAGTCGCTCCATAAAGCGCTGAGTTTTCAGGAGGACCCTTGTGGGTGCGGGCATCGGTGAGTGGCGGCAGGGCGCCCGTCGGCGGGGTCGCCGCTGAGGCCTCGAGGGCATTGGCGATCGCGGTGAGAACACGCACGCAATTCTGCAAGGTTTCCTGACCTTGCTCGCTGGCGACCTCGCCCCGGACATCGGTGCGCAGGCATTTCGCGACGGTCCACAAATAATCCGCGTAGCTCAAACGGCCGTCCTCCTAGCGCGCTCGCCCATCTCTTGTAGGCATTTGGCAGGTTTAGCACTCTGGCTTATCGTTGTGCTACATACTATTTTCGAATCAATGAGGGCTTGGGCCTGAAAATGCGTTGTCTGCTTTTGTATTATTCGCTGACCGGCCAAGCCGATATCGCGGCCAAAGCAGCGGCCGAGACATGCACGGCCAAGGGCTGGACCCCTACTCTATGCCGCGTCGATTTTTTCAATCCGAAGGACGGCCCGGTGCGCCCGTTGTCTCCGTCGGATACAGCAAAATGGACGAAGGCGGCGCGGACGGGCGAAATCCATCCGGTCGCTTACGCCCCGGTTGCGGCGTTAGACGCCGAGTATGACCTCGTGCTGATCTTCAGCAATACCTGGGACGGCTTTCCTTGCACGCCGATTCATTCGTTTCTGCAAAGCCCGCAGGCCGCTAAGCTTTTGGCCGGCAAGCCATTCGGCGTTTACATCATCTGCCGGCGGCTTTGGACCAACAATCTGGACGTGGTCCGCAAAAGGGGCGAGGCCCTGAGTGGGCGCTTTGTGGGCGGTGAAGCCTTCATGCACCCCGGTAGCGACACCGCCAGCCTGATCCAGACGATCAGCTATTTGTGGCGCGCCGGGCCTGCCTGGAAGTCAATTCTTGGCTTCAAATTGCCCGCTTATGGGCTTTCAACAGAAGCAATCGCCCGCTTACCGCAATTCACTGAAGTTTTGCTTGAGCAAGCCAAAGCGCCAGCATAGGGACCATGATATGAGAACCGCAGATCACCCCGACCGGCTCCCTCCCTTATCTGGCGGCTGCAATTTCCGAGACCTCGGCGGCTATTCGGCCCAGGGCGGCAAAACCGTCCGCACCGGCAAGGTGTACCGGTCCGGGACGCTGGCGGACCTGACGCCAGAAGATCACGACGTCATAAACCGCCTGGAATTGCGCGCCATTTATGATCTGCGCACCACCGGTGAACGTGCGCGCCGCCCTTCCCGGCTACCACAGGCGGCGCCGTTTGAAGTGTGGTCTCGCGATTACAGCATGAGTTCAGCCGAACTGATCAAGATGATCACGGCGCCGGGCGCCAATTTGGAATTCGCGCAGGGAAAGGTCGTTGATTTCTATCGGACCCTTGCTTACGAACAGAGCGAGTCTTACCGCGCCTTGTTCCTGGGTCTTGCGGAAGAAAAAACCCCGCTGGCGTTTCACTGCTCCGCCGGCAAGGACCGCACGGGCGTTGCCGCGGCCTTAATCCTGGATCTCTTGGGCGTGGCGCGCGAAACGGTCGTCGAAGACTATGTCTTCACCAATCGCTATTACGACCGCCTCTGCCAAATGATGCACGCCGATCCGGAATCCAACCACTTGGCGGACGTCGATGAATCGCTTTGGTATCCGCTGATGCGCGCCGAGAGCGTCTATATCGAGACAATGTTCAATGTGGTCGAAAGCCGTCACGGTTCGTCCGAGGGCTTTTTGCGCGACGCCTTGAATCTGGACGCGGACGTGACGACGGCGATCCGCCGCCACCTGCTCGTCTAGATTACGAGGTCGCGAACGACACCACGGTAAGGCCGCCGTCGGTGAACAATTCCGACGCCGTCATATAGCTGGAATCATCCGACGCCAGGAACGTCACGATCGTGGCGAGTTCCTTCGCCGTACCCATGCGCTTCATGGGAATAGCGTTGATCAGCGCACGCACTTCCGGGATGTCGGCATTCTTGGCGTCGCCGCCCAGCAGCATGTCGGTTGCGTGCGGCCCAGGATGGATGGAATTCACGCGGATATTGTATTTCGCGCAATGCACCGCAGTCGATTTCGTCAAATTCGCCAACGCAGCTTTGCTGGCGCCGTACAGGCTCGTTTGCGGCAGCACCATCTGGGTTGAATTGGACGAGATGTTCACGATCGATCCGCCGGTCTTTTTCATCACCGGAATAACCGCCTTCATACCCAGGAACGGTCCGACGAAATTGATGTCGAACATCGTCTTCAATTGATCGAGCGTCGCTTCTTCGATGGTCACGGAATTCGTGATGCCGGCATTGTTCACCAGAACGTCGACGCGTCCATGTTTGGCGACGACCTTATCGACGACCGAAGCCCAGGCGGCCTCTTCGCGCACGTCAAGATGATGATACTCGGCGTTGAAGCCGTCCTTGTTCAATTGCGCGGCGTGTTCTTCGCCGACCTTGTCGAGCACATCCGTGATAATGACCGTCGCGCCGTCAGCGGCCAGTGCGTCCGCGGATGCGCCGCCAAGGCCGCGCGCGCCGCCGGTAACGATCGCAACTTTCCCCTTCAACCGCGCCATATGTCTCTTCCTCTCTTATGTTCCAGTCTGGTTTTTTGTGGCGTCACTGTAGAGTAGGCGCCATTAATATGCTAGCGCACTTGTCGCGCAGGCCCACAGGGCTTGAAGCACGATAAACGAGGGAGCGACGTCATGGATCTGGGTTTAAAGGGCAAGAAGGTCATTATCGGCGGCGCAACGCGCGGCATCAGCAAGGCCTTGACCGAATTATTCGCGGCCGAAGGCGCGGATATCGGGATGTTCTCGCGCAACGCCGATGCGCTCGGCCCCCAGCAGAAAGCGTTGGCCGCCAAGGGTGTAAAGGTTATCGCTAAGCCCTTCACGCTGGATAACCGCGAAACCTA
>JBEVJO010000099.1:0-4998 GCA_040510175.1 Caulobacterales bacterium | reverse complement strand
CGGGTTCTGGCTTGAGGCGGAGCCCGAATTCTCCTTATCGTTGCGCATGTTGAACCGTCTGTCGTCCATCGGCCGCCAAGTGAAGCAGGCTGCAGAGCCTCTGCGCCGCCTTATGGGCGCTGATCGCGTCTTGCAAAAGGATATTTGCTGGCCAATTTGGGTTGTCGGCCTCTTGGGTTATGCGATTTTGGCCTGGTGGGCCATCGGCGCCACCACCAAGGGCGAAAATTCCGTTCCGATGAAGCTGGGCAGTGCGGCGCAGGCGGCCTTGGACCGCGCCGGCGTGACATGGGCCCAGGTGACGATGGACGGGCAAGTAGCGAACGTCAGTGGTTTTGCGCCGAGCGAAGCCGCGCGCGAGATGGCGAAGAATGTCGTGAAGTCCTCGGTGTGGTCCGGCGGGTTTTTCAGCGGTGGCATTACCAAGACACATGACCGTATGGCGCTCTCGACGGCGCCGGACGCGGGCGTTCGTTGGAGCGCAAAACGGCGCCCTGATGGCGCCATCGTGCTGGCGGGGGCCGCGCCGCCCATAACTGAGCGCACCGAGCTTTTGGAATCGGCGCGCGCGATGTTTTCGGAGCCGGTGGTCGATTCCATGTCGGCGACGAAGGGTGGCGCGCAATCGCGCTGGGCGGGCGCGGCGCGTCTCGGGTTGAAATTGATGTCCGACATGCCGGACGGAGAGGCGGAGCTATCCGGCACGCGTCTCACGGTGCGCGGAACGGCGCCGAACGAAACCTTTGCGCAAGACGCCTTGGCGCAATTGCGCGCGTTGCCGCAGCCATTTACCGGCGAGTCCGCGATCGCGGTCAAGCTCGATATTCCTGAGCTGCATGGCGCGGATCTTGCGGCGAATGTTGGTTCTGTCGATGAGTGTCAGGGCGCCTTCATCAAGATCATGGCCGTAAACACCATCAATTTCGAAAGCGGGACCGCCACGATCGGCGCAGACAATCAAATGATCTTGAACAAGATCGCCTATGTCTCCAAGCGCTGCTCACGGTTTAAGATCAATGTGGAAGGCTACACGGACTCCTCCGGCGCCCGCCCGGCGAATTTGGCGCTGTCAAAGGCGCGCGCCGATTCCGTTGTTGCGTACCTGATCGCGCAAGGCGTTTCGCCCCAGCGTCTGACCGCGCAAGGACTCGGACCCGACAAACCGATCGCCTCGAACGATACCCAACAAGGCATGGCAAAGAACCGCCGCATCGAATTTAGCGTGCGCGCGGACGGAACCCAGTAATGCTCTACCTCGCCCTCCATATTCTGTTTCAGCTGTTTCTGGCGCTGCTGCTTGGCGGTGGCCTTGGGTGGTACGCACGCAAATGCTGGGAGGGGCCTCGCACGAAGCTGATCATCGCCGAGCGAGATGCGGCGCGGCGCGCCAATACCGAGGTTTCAAGCGGTCAGTCGAAGTTCACCGCACAAATGGCGAGTCTGGAACAAGCGGCGGCGTCGGCCAACGCGTCCTTACTCGCAGCGCAGCGTGCTGCTCAGGCGGAAAGCGCCGCGCGCGCCGAGGCGACGCGCCGTTCTTCGGAACTGGCGGTCGAGGTCGAAGCCTTGCAGCGCGAGCTCGCAGCACGCGCGGCCGGCGGCGAGTCCGGCGAGGTCGAGCGCTTGCGCGGTGAAGCCCAGGACGCCGCCTCGCGCGCATCGCAACTGGAAATGAGCCTACGCCAGGCGCGGGACGAGATCGGCCGTCTTGAGGCCTTGAAGGTCAATCTCGCGGAAGCCGAAAAGCAACTCGAAGCGGCGAATGCCGAACTCGCCGCCGCCAAGGTTTTCCACGCGGAGGCGCCGCCGACATTGATCTCGGAGATCCCTGAAAGCGCACGCGTGGAGACCGAATCCCTGCGCTGGCGCAATCGCTATCTGGAAGCGCGCGCCGATCACCTGGAAAAAGTCGCGGCGCTTGTGGCGAGCGCTGAATCGGCGCCGTCAGACGAAGCAGAAGAGGCGGTGGAGCCGACCCCGGAAGATTCAATCGAGGCGGCGCGCGGGGCGTGGCGCGCCAAATTCCTGGACGCTCGCAGCCAGGATTTGGAATCCCGGCTTGCCAGCATCGAATTGAATTCGGTGGCCAACCAGTCCGAATTGGCCAAGGCCAAAGGTGAGGCCGCCGAACTGCGTGAAAAGATCGCCAAACTGGCGGCGGATCATTCGGGCTTGCTGATGGAGCGAGATCGCTATTCCGTTCTACCGGCGCGCATCGCTCAGTTGGAAGGGCAATTGTCGCAGCTCGAGGCCTTGCGGCAAAAGGCTGGACAGTTGGACGCTGCGAACGCCGAGCGCGAAAAGCTGCGCCAACGTGTGGGTGAATTGGAAACGAGCACCGTGGAACTCGCAAAGCTGCGCACGCGCATCACGGAACTGGAAGCGGTGAGCGCGGAGCGCGAGAAACTCCAGGGCAGGGTGGCGGCGTTGGAAACTGCCGCCGCCGAAACCGAGGCGCTTCGCACACAACTTGCCTCAGCGGAGGCGCGCCTGGCGGAGATAGACACCGTCCGAACCCAACTGGCTTCTGCGGAAGCCGCGTTGGCGGACATGGATTCCTTGCGGAAGCGTCTGGGCGATCTTGAAACCGCAGCCACTGAACGTGACGCTGCCGCTGCGGCCGCGGCCGATGCGCGGAAAAAGTTGGCGGCGCGAGAAGCAGACACACGGGCGGCCATGGCCGAAGTGGAGCGCCTGCGCGATTTGGCCGCTGGCGCCGAGTCGCAAGCGATGGAGGCGGCGGCGCTGCGTTTGCGTCTGTCCGATGTGGAATCGCAAATCCGGGAGGCGTCTGCATTGCGCATGCGTTTGCGTGAGGCCGAAACGCGCGCGGCGGAAGCCGGTTTGTTGCGCGGCCGGATCGCCGATCTGGAAGCTGAAGCGCGTCAGTTCGATGAGTTGCGTGCGCGGCTCGCGGAAATCAACGCTTTGGTCGGCGGCGTCGGATTGCGTGCGCGTGAGCCTGCACCCTTGTACGAGCCGCGCTCGCCGACCCTTGGCGCCTATTACACGCCGTCGGTGCTGCAGTCGCCGCCCGTTGCGCCTCCACCTCCGCCACCGCCTCCAGTCGTGCAGACGCCGCCATCCGTCGCAGAGGCGCGTCCGCGCGGCATGGATGCGCCGCGGCGCGGTCTGCCGGACGATCTCAAGATGATCGGCGGGGTCGGTCCGAAGATCGAAAACACGTTGCACTCGCTGGGCATCTTCCACTTCGACCAGATTGCGAACTGGACGCCGGAGGAGGTGGACTGGGTGGATTCCTATCTGCGCTTCCGCGGCCGCATCCTGCGCGAACGCTGGATCGAGCAGGCGCGCTTGCTGGCTGGCGGAATCCGCACCGAAGCGGCGGAAAAGTACGAGCGCGGCGAACACACCTGATCCACGCTGAGTTCAAAGAAAAACCGCCCGCCGAGCTTTCGGCGGGCGGCTTTGTGTCAGGCTGTCGCCAAGATTATTTCAGGCGATAGGTGACCGTGGTCACCACGCGCACCGTCTTGTCGACCTGCTGGCTTTCCGAAGTGTTATCGCCAGCATCGCGTGGCTGAATTTCAAAATAGCCCTGGGTTGCGTCCTTGATGCCGCCGAGACGCGAACCGGAATCGTCGGCGAATTGCTGAGCGCCCGTGCGCGCTGACTTGGTGGCTTCCGCGATCATCGCGGGCCGCACATCATTCAGCTTGGTAAAGATGTAGCTTGGGCCTTGCCAGTTTTGCAGCACGACGCCACGGCGCACAAGATCGCCCATCTTGCGATAGGAATCGGTGACGCGCCGAACCTCATTGGTGCGAACATTGACCGTTTGCGCGATCACGTAGCGCGAGGCGACGTTTTGCTGATAGCCGCTGGCGTAATTGTCGGTGACCTCGATCTGGCCGAGGAAAACCTCGTCCGGTTTGAAGCCTTGGTCGGTCAAAAACTTCCGCACGGTCTGTGTGTCGTTGTCGACAGTGCGCAGCACGCCGGTCAGATCGTCGCCGGTGGATGAATAGCGGATCGGCCAAAAGGCGAGGTCGGCGGTGACGCCCTTTTCGGCGACGCCGCGCACGGTGACGCTGCGGTCGTTCAATCGGCTCGAGACGATGCCGTTGCCCACCGCGAGGCCGGCTAAAATCAGGCCGAAGCCAAGCACACCCGCCGCAAACAAACCCGCCGCCGCGCCGGTCCATTTGTTATCCAGAAGTCCATTATTATTGTCGCTCATGACGCCCCTCCTGCTGATCTCCACCCACCGCGCGGGCGGCGCGGATAGGGGATCGATTCGCGCGATTGGAATACACGACGCACGCTTGCGTGTCGCCGGACTCGCCTTGCTGGGGCATTTGCTCCGGCCGCAGTCGCACATGTCCAAGCGAGGTCATCCGCTTGGCGTTTCCCCCGGAAGCACCCGTAAAGGTGGTTCAAGGATCGGCTCTTAGGATTTTCAGTCCGAAGCGCCTGACCGGCGATGTTGCGCATCGCTCTTATGCTTGACAGATGACATTCTTGTAATGCTTCGCGGCGGAAGAGCGGACGCAATTGCGGCGAAAGCCTGACACTGCGACGGTTTTGGCGCGCTTGAACGAACCGGCCGACGCGGCTACATAGAGCGCGCTTCATGGAAGGTGTTGGAGACAAAATCTTCGATGGGCAAACAGGCGTTTTATTTCAAGCGCTTGCGGGTATAGCTCAATGGTAGAGCCGTAGCCTTCCAAGCTAATGACGAGGGTTCGATTCCCTCTACCCGCTCCATTTGGACCTCGTGTGAGGTCGAAGACTCTCCACAATCCACCGTAACTGCTGAACTTGTTTTCCGCCTCGGAACACTCGCGGGCGGGCTGCGTTGCCCGCATGCGCAGTCGTGCGTTTTCAAGGAGCCAGCCATGAATGTCGGTCAGTGCATGAGCAAGGATGTTCAATTGTGTTCGCCATCCGACACGATCTCATCGGCGGCGACGACGATGCGTATCGGCGATATGGGTTTCATGCCCGTCGGAGACGGCGATCGGCTCGGTGGCATGA
>JBEVJO010000098.1:0-3855 GCA_040510175.1 Caulobacterales bacterium | reverse complement strand
ATCGTCAACATTGTGGTAGGGTAAAATGCGCGCTTTCGTGATCGTGGCCATGACGGCGTTTCTGGGCGCTTGCGGGTTTTCGCCGATGTATGCCCAACCAGAAACATCGGGCATCCTCTTTCAAGACCTCACTGTGACGGAAACCAACCAATCCGAGCGCACGGGTTATTGGCTTGAAGAAGCGCTGCGCGACCGGTTGACGGCAACCGATGCGCCGCCGCAGACCGCCAACATCACCATTTCGTCCTCCGAGCGACGGGTGAACACCGGCGTCCTGGCGACGGACCGGGCGACCCGCGCCGACTTGTACCTGACCGTCGGCTACCGGCTGCAGCGCAACGACTCGGCCGGTGAGTCCATGAAACCGATCGCCGGCAAGTTTACTTCGGTCGTGACCTATAACATTCCAGCCTCGCCTTACGCCGAAGTCACCGCTTTGCAGGACGCACGCAAACGCGCATCCGAGGACGCGGCAGACCGGATTGCGCGCGACATCGCGTTCAAATCCAGACAATGAGCCTCGCCGCATGAAGCGCGCCGGCGCCGAAGCGCTCGCCTTCGCGGCCAAACCCCAGAAGGATGTCTGGGGCGCATTGGTCTTCGGCAAGGATCGCACCGCCGTTAAAGACGCGGCGGATCAAATTGCCGCCAAATGGCTCGGCGGACCAGAAGACGCCTTTTCGACCGCACGCCTTGGCGATTCCGATTTGCGCTCCGATCCTTTGAAGCTGGTCGACGAATTGCAGGCGCAATCCCTCTTCGGCGGCGAACGCTTGGTCCGTGTACGGCTGGATATGGAAACCGCCGGGGCGGCGATCCTCAATATCTTCGCAGACCTGGAAAGCGGCGAACTGCCGGTCGGCGGCAAGTTGCTCATTGAAGCCGGCGACTTGACGCCGAAATCCAATCTGCGCGGCAAGTTTGAAGGCGCCAAGAAAGCGGCGGCCCTCCATATATATGGACTAGAGGAAGGCGGCATTGGCTTGCTGCTTGATTCCGCATTGAGCGAGCAAGGCGCCTCCATTGAGGACGACGCCCGCCATGCTTTCGTCACCGCCGCCGCGAAAGAGCAGGCCTTGGTGCGATCCGAGGTCGAAAAGCTCAGCCTGTTCGGCCGCAATCTTGGCCGGGCGATCAGTGCCGAAGACCTCGTCGCTTTGGGCGTCACCGAGCGCGAAGGCGATTTTGGCGACGCCGCCGATTTGGCTTTGTCCGGCGCGCTGGCGCAAAGCGTGACCGCCTATGAACGCGCGGCCGGCGCGGGCGGCTCGCCGGTTGCGGCGCTGAAAGCCCTCGAATGGCGGATGACGCGCTTGGCCTCCGTGCGCCGGCGGATGGCAGGGGGCCAAACGTCATCGGAAGCGATGGGCGCACTCATTCCGCGCGTGCAACAATATCAGGCGCAAGCGTTCCAGCGGCAATTGGACGTCTGGCCCGGCCCCGCCGCCGAGGCGGCGCTTCATTCCATTCTCGAAACGGAATTGCGCATCAAGCGCGCCGGATCGCCGGACGCGGCATTAGCGGCGCGGCTTTATTTGGATGTGGCGAGAAGCGCCGCGGCGCGAAGGCGTTAAAGACCAACCGGCAACCAAGCAAGCACAACGCGTATGTCACTCCCCTTGAAAAGGGGAGGTGCGGAGGGGATCCAGCGCGAAATGTTCATGACCCTCTCCTCACCTCTCCCTTACAGGGAGAGGGCGTCACCCTTTTACTTATCCGTGAAGGATGGAGTCTCGCTTAGATCAGCGCGCGCGGGACGAAAGCCGCCGGCACAATTCGTCCAGTTGCTCATAGGTGCGATACGAGATTTTGATCTCGCCGCCCACGCCATCACCGCGATCCTTGATCTCGACATTCATGCCGAGGTTCCGCGACAGGTCATCCTGCAGCGCTTTGGTGTCGGCGCTTTTCTCTGCGGTGACCCCAGCGGTGACGCGCTTCAGCGCCGTGTCGATGTCCTTGCCGTCGCGGGTTTCAGCGGCGAGACGCTCGGCATCGCGGACCGTGAGATCCTTTTCGACGATCAGTTTTGCTAAACGTTCCGGGCTCGGCGCCGAAACGATGGCGCGCGCATGACCCATGCTCAATTTGCCGGTCTGGATCATGCCCCGCACTTCATCAGGCAAGTTCAAGAGGCGCATCATATTGGCGACGTGCGAACGGCTCTTGCCCATCGCTTCGGCGACCGCGTCCTGCGTCCGGCCAAAGCGATCGATGAGTTGCTTATAGGCTTCTGCCTCTTCGATCGGATCAAGATCCGCACGCTGAAGATTTTCGACCAGCGCGATTTCGAGCACTTGCAAATCGTCAAGCTCGCGCACGATCGCCGGCACCGCGTCGAGACCCGCGCGCTGCGCGGCGCGCCAACGGCGTTCGCCGGCGACAATCTCGTAGCGCTCGGACGCGCCGTTGATCGGCCGCAGCACGATCGGTTGCAGGACGCCCTTGGTCTTGATCGACGCCGTCAGTTCGGCCAGGTCGTCTTCATTGAAGCGGCGGCGCGGCTGTTGCGGATTGCGGCGGATCAGGCCGAGCGGAATCGTTTGCGGCCCCATGGCGGCGATCGTCGCACTGCCGGCCATTGGCGGCGGAGCGGGGATTTCCGCGGCAGGCGGAGCGGCAGCCGGGCCACCACCCAAATCCTTCGGCGTCACCGCCACCGGCTTGGAATCATAATCGCCAAACAACGCCGACAAGCCACGGCCCAGGCCATGGCGTCTGGCGGCATCCGGTGCGTTGGAAGAATCGTCCATCTACTCGACCCTACGCGGCTCTCAGCGCGCGTTCGCGCTGAATAATCTCCCGCGCCAGTTTGATATAGGCCTGGCTGCCGGAACAGTTGTAATCGTAAAGTATAGCAGGCTTACCAAACGACGGCGCCTCAGAAACGCGGACGTTTCGCGGGATGACGGTGTCGTATACTTT
Organism: Caulobacterales bacterium; assembly: GCA_040510175.1. Classification (GTDB taxonomy): domain Bacteria; phylum Pseudomonadota; class Alphaproteobacteria; order Caulobacterales; family Aquidulcibacteraceae; genus JBEVJO01. The sequence continues at coordinate 930 of JBEVJO010000098.1, read as the reverse complement.
GTCGCCAAAGTGGGTGCGAACATCATTCGCGACTTGATCTGACAGGTTATTGCGCTTGTCATGCATCGTCAAAACCACGCCCTGTATTTCAAGCGCTGGATTTAGACTTCCCTTTACTAGCTCGACAGTGCGCAACAACTGTGTGAGTCCTTCCAGGGCAAAAAACTCGCACTGCAACGGCACCAGCACCGCATCCGACGCCGCCATGGCGTTCACGGTCAACACGTTCAAGCTCGGCGGGCAGTCGATCAGCACGTAGGTATAATCGACATCGACCTGCGAGAAATAATTGTCGAACGCGTCCTTCATCCGAAAAGCGCGGCGCGGCGTTGAAGCCAGCTCAATTTCCGCGCCCGACAAATTCACGTCACCCGGCACGATGGAAAGGCCTGGGACCACGGTCGGTACGATCGACTCACGCAACGCGCCCCCCAGCATCATCACGTCGTATGACGTGAGGCGGCGGCTTGCCCGGTCAACGCCCAAACCCGTCGAGGCGTTGCCTTGTGGGTCGAGATCGAAAATCAGCACGCGCTCACCTACGGCGGCCAAGGCCGTACCGAGATTGATCGCGGTGGTGGTTTTGCCGACACCACCTTTTTGGTTGGCGACGGCCAGGATGCGGGGGCGGCGCCCTGGATATGCGGAACGCTCAGTCACGGATCGCCTCGACTTTCACAATCCGGCCGCGCGGGTCCGAGCGGCTCTGGATAAGTTCGGTTCGCAATCTCCGGGTGTTCGGCAACGAGGTCAATTCTTCGTCGACCCGCTCGCCGCGTGGAAACAGCGCAATCGCACCCTTCTGCAAATATGGCTGTGCATAGTCGACCAGCACGGGCAACGATGCGAGTGCGCGAGCAGTAAAGACGTCCAGCTTTGCGACCGGCAAGGACTCCACGCGAGCATTCTCCACCCGCGCCGGAATGCCCA
>JBEVJO010000097.1:0-6145 GCA_040510175.1 Caulobacterales bacterium | reverse complement strand
TGACAGGCGATCGCGATCGGCTCCAGATGCGCCGAATTCGCGGCGCGCGCATAAAGCCGCGAAGCGGTTTCAAAGCTGACGCCGAATTTGTTTTCCGATTTGCCTGTGGTGATCTTGGCGTGACCGCCCGCGCCGACATCCGGGTTGACGCGAATGGCGATCTTCTGGCGACGGCCCATTTCCTTGGCGACCTGTTCCAGCAGATTCATTTCCGGTTCGGATTCGATATTGATCTGACCCACGCCGGTTTCCAGCGCGTATTCCAGTTCGTCCCGCGTCTTGCCGACTCCGGACAGAACGATCTTCTCCGCTGGAATGCCGGCGGCGATGGCGCGGCGCACTTCCCCGGCCGAAACCGTGTCGGCGCCGGCGCCCAGCTTGGCCAGGGTGCGCAGGACCGCGACATTGGAATTGGCCTTCATCGCATAAGCGATTTTGACTTTGCGCGGCGCAAAGGCCTGCTCGAACACGGTATAGTGGCGTTCCAGCGTTTGCGACGAATAGACATAAACCGGCGTGCCGAAACGCGCGGCGATGTCATCCAGCGCCACGCCTTCACAGTGCAGGCGGCCATTCTTATACGCGAAGTGATGCATGCGTTCGCCGGTTAAAACGTGTGGGGCGTTGAGCTCGTCGTGTCTTCCACCGGTGGTGGCGCGCCGCCGCCATCATAGGGATTGGTGTCCAGTGGCGCATTGTCATCGGTATCTGTGGTCGCCGGCGGGATTTGTTCAACGGGCGGCCCGGCCGGGGTTGCGCCTTCCACTGGAATATTCACGGTCGGGCGGTGCTTTTTCGCCGCCTTGGCTGCGGCTTCCGCTTGCTTCTGTTCTTCATACTCGCGCTTCGCCTGTTCGCCCCACAGCGGCGCCGGGCGCTCAAGCCCGCCCTTCAAACCGCAACTCGCGGCAAGGCTCGACAAAACCAGGACAGCGCAGACCGCGCGAATAGCCTTCATTTCAAACGCTCCTTCCAGGCCGCGACCTGCGCGCGCACGTTTTCCGGGGCTGTCCCGCCGTACGATTTCCGGCTCGAGGCCGAAGCGCTTACGCTTAGCACGTCAAACACGCCGGCATGAATGCGCGGCTCTACTTTTTGCATCTCAGCCAGCGGTACGTCCTGCAGCGGCAGGCGCAGGTCTTCCGCTCGCTTCACGATCTCGCCTGTCACATGGTGGGCGTTGCGGAACGGCAAACCGAGTTCACGCACTAGCCAGTCGGCCAGATCGGTCGCGGTGGAATAACCTTTGCCGGCGGCGGCTTCCATCGCCGCGCGGTTGAAAGTCAAATCCCCGATCATGCCGGTCATCGCCGCCAGGCAAAGCCCCGCATCGTCGAACGCCGCGAAGGTGATCGCCTTGTCGTCCTGCAGATCCTTCGCATAGGCGAGGGGCAGCGCCTTGACGATGCCCTGCAGCGCCGCGAAACGCGCGGCCGCTTGCGCCGCCTTGCCGCGCACCAATTCGGCGGCATCGGGATTGCGCTTTTGCGGCATGATGGATGAACCCGTCGACCAGGCGTCTGAGAGAACCGCAAAGCCGAATTGCGGGGAGGTCCAAAGCACAATCTCTTCGGCCAGCCGCGACAGATGCGTGCTGAGGATGGACAACGCAGCCAGCGCCTCCAGTGCGAAATCGCGCGACGAGACCGCATCCAGCGAATTGCGCATTGGCGCCGCGAAGCCGAGCGCCTTGGCCGTCGCCTCACGGTCGATCGGAAAGCCGGTGCCGGCCAAAGCCGCTGCGCCGAGCGGGCTTTCGTCCAGATTGGCGATAGCGTTCGTCACGCGATTGCGATCGCGCTGCGCCATTTCCGCATAGGCCAGTAAATGATGGCCCAGCGTGATCGGCTGCGCGGTCTGTAAATGCGTGAAGCCCGGCATGATCCAATCGGCGTGCGCGCCGGCTGTCTCAACCAAAGCCGCGATCAAGCCGGAAAGCTGTTCTTGCGTACCTTGCAGCGCACGCTTCACCCAAAGCCGGAAATCGACCGCCACTTGGTCATTGCGCGAGCGAGCAGTGTGCAGCCGGCCGCCGGCGTCGCCGACGATCTCTTTCAGGCGCGCCTCGACATGCATATGGATGTCTTCAAGCTCTTGGCGGAAAGCGAACTTGCCTTCGGCGATTTCCCCGGCGATCTGATCCAGACCCTTTTGAATCGCCGCCGCGTCTTCCGCTGCTATGATGCCTTGTTTGGCCAGCATTGCAGCGTGCGCCTTGGAGCCTTCGATGTCTTCAGCCCAGAGTCGCCGGTCAACATCGATCGAGGCATTGATCGCCTGCAGGATTTCTCCTGGCTTGGCGCCGAACCGCCCACCCCACATATTCTGACCCGACATGACAAACCCTGCACGCCCGGCTCCGAAGAGCCGCCGCTTCCTTCTGCTGTTGCTCGCCGCTTGCGCCGCCGCCCTGCTGTATGCGCTTTTTCATTTCGCTTCAAATTCCGGCGCGAAGAAGGACGGCGCAGATCTCAAACGCTTTGCGCAGGGCCAATTGGCGGGGCTCGAATTTCTGCGCGACCCGCCTGAGCAGCCCGATATCAAATTCACTGATTCGGCCGGCAAACAGGTTTCGCTGGCCGATTTCCGGGGCAAAGTGGCGCTGGTGAACCTTTGGGCGACCTGGTGCCCGCCGTGCCGTGCCGAAATGCCGACTTTGGCGGGTCTCGCCTCCACCGTCGATCCGGACAAGGTTGTGATCGCGGCGATCTCCATGGACAGCGCCGAAAAAAGCGCTGAGGCGAAGGCCTTCATTGAGTCGCTTGGAGAGCACAAATTGTCTTTTTATCAGGATGATACGTCAAAACTGGCGTTCGCCCTGCAGGCCCCCGGCCTTCCTGTAACCATCATCTATGATGCCGCCGGCAAGGAAGTCGCGCGGCTTGCCGGCGCGGCGGATTGGGCCAGCCCGGAGGCCAAGGCGCTGCTGGCGGCAATCGGGCAATCTGGCGCCCAGAAGCCTTGAACGCAGGAATTCGTACGCCCGACCCAAAAAGAAAGGTTTCAAAAACCATTCCGCGTGACGCTGTGCCCTGCGATTTACGCAAGAGGGCCTGATGCCTCGGTTTAACAGCGCGAAAGACGCCGCCTTTTGGGGAGACGGCGGACAGGATGGGTTTCCTGAAAGCGCTCCCCTATGGCCAAAAGCGCGCGCGGTAGCAACGGCGCGCCCGCAGGCCGACAATCACGGCGCGGTCCTGGCCACCTTAAATCAAATTCAAATGCTCGCCGAAACGCTGGCCGAAACCAGCCTTGACCCGATGCAGCAGGAATTGGTGGAGTTTCTCGTCGATGCGGGAATGACACTCCGCCGCGAGGTGTTGGGCGCAGATTCAACGCCGGAAGCGGAGGAGTTGGAGCTGGACGATTTGGCGGATGCACTGGCGCCGCGGCTGGCGACCCAGGACTATCTCGACTTCGATATTGGCGACGAAATCTTTTTCGAGAACCGGCAACGTCTGAATCTGGTCAGCGACAATTCCGATCTGTTCCGGCTCACGCCGGCGCCAAACCCAGCCTTGGACGATGACCTCATTGTCGAGGATTTCGCGTCCGAGGATTATTACAAAACGCCGCCAAGCGCCGTCGCTCTGAGTGCCCCTGCACAGCCCTTGGAGCATCTGCGTCTTCTGATGGCCGACGACAATGTCGCGCAACAATCCGCAACGCGTATGTTGCTGGAAGATTTGGGCGCTGCTTGCAGCGTCACCAATGTAGGCGCTGCGGCGGAACTGGTGCGCATGAGCGCTTGGGATGCGATCCTTATCGACGTGCAAATGCCGGCGCGCGCGGGCCTTTCCGCGATGCGAACAATTCGCGCCGACGAAGTCGGTTCAGGCAAATATCGGACGCCGATCTTCGCCTTCCTGTCGCATGCCAGCCCCGAGCAAATCCGCGAATGCTTGAACGCCGGTGCGGATGGCTATTTGCCCAAGCCGCTCAATAAGGACGCGGCGGTGCAGCAGCTGGAAGTTTTGTCGATTGAGCAGAGCCTCGATCGGCGCAGCGCGAACTTTTAGCGGGTCGGCATCGGCTTTTCGCCGCGATAATCGTAGAAGCCGCGCCCGGATTTCTTGCCAAGCCAACCGGCCTCTACATATTTCACCAAAAGCGGGCAGGGACGGTATTTGCTGTCCGCCAAGCCTTCGTGCAGCACCTGCATGATCGACAAACAGGTATCGAGACCGATGAAATCCGCCAGCTCCAGCGGCCCCATCGGATGGTTGGCGCCGAGCTTCAACGCCGTGTCGATCGACTGCACCGTGCCGACGCCTTCGTACAAAGTGTAAACCGCTTCGTTGATCATCGGCATCAGCACGCGATTGACGATGAACGCAGGGAAGTCTTCGGCGTTGGCGATCGTCCGGCCGATCGACTCGGCGAGATGTGTCGCCATGTCGTAGGTTTCTTGATTGGTCGCCAGACCGCGGATGATTTCAATCAGCTTCATCAGCGGCACGGGATTCATGAAGTGCAGGCCGATGAAGCGCTCAGGCCGGTCGGTCGCCGAGGCCAGCCGCGTAATTGAAATCGACGATGTGTTGCTCGCCAGATAGGTGTCCGGTCCGAGGAACGGCGACAGATCCTGGAAAATCTTGCGCTTGACGGCTTCTTTTTCCGTGGCGGCTTCGATCACCAGATCGACGGCGCCGAGATCGGAAAGATTGTCGGCGACGGATATGCGGGCCAATGCCGCTTCTTGGTCAGCGGCGGTGACTTGGCCCTTGGCGACTTGCCGCGCGATATTGTGCCGGATGGTGGCGAGGCCTTGTTCGATGCGCTCGCGCGTCACGTCATGCAGCAACACCGAATAACCGGCCAAGGCGCAGACATGGGCGATGCCGTTGCCCATTTGGCCCGCGCCAATAATGCCGATCGTCTTCACATTCTGCATGGCTGCGCTTTCGCTATCGGACGTCAGAAACGTCTCGACGATCTGATCGGACCGTCGGGACGATTCTCTGAACTAAACCGACCATAGCGCTTAGTATGTTCACGCTGCAATGCGGCGCCAACACCCAAAGTCTTATTTTTTCAAATCGCCAGCGATCTGAACGAAACGTCGCTTAAACGCCCGCGGAATCCAGCGCGGTCATCAATTCCGGCACGACCTTGAACAAATCGCCGACAAGGCCGTAATCCGCGACTTGGAAGATCGGAGCTTCCTCGTCCTTGTTGATGGCCACGATGACCTTGGAATCCTTCATGCCCGCCAAGTGCTGGATGGCGCCGGAAATGCCGATCGCGACATAAAGCTCAGGCGCGACAACCTTGCCGGTTTGGCCGACTTGGTAATCGTTCGGCGCATAGCCGGCGTCGACCGCAGCGCGCGAGGCGCCGACGGCTGCGCCGATCCGGTCCGCCAGCTTTTCGATGATCGCGAAGTTTTCCGAGGAGCCCAAAGCGCGGCCGCCGGAGACGATGCGCTTTGCGCCAGCCAGTTCAGGCCGGTCGGATTTGGACAGGTTTTGCGAGACGAACGTGGTCTTCGGCGCAGCAGCCGAACCGCCGATTTCCTCGATGCTGGCCGAACCGCCGGCCGGCGACGCCTGGAAGCTGGCGAGCCGCACTGTGATCACGCGCTTGGCGTCCGTGGACTTCACCGTCATCAGTGCGTTGCCGGCATAGATCGGGCGCGTGAACGTGTCCGGCGCCTCAACCGAAATGATTTCGGAGATTTGCATCACGTCGAGTTTGGCGGCGATGCGGGGCGCGGCGTTCTTGCCGGTGGTGTCGGCGGCGAACAGGATCGCGTCGTAATTCGCGGCCAGCGGCACGATGAGCGCTTCCAAAGCTTCGGCGATCTGATGTTTCAGACCCGCGCCGTCGGCCAGCAACACCTTGCGCACGCCGCCCAGTTTGGCCGCCTCTTCGGCTACGCCCCGTGCGCCTTCGCCCGCGACCAGCACATCGACGTCGCCGCCAATGGCCAAAGCGGCGGTGAGCACCTTGGAGGTCCCGTCCTTCAGGTGCGCGTTATCGTGTTCAGCGACAATCAAAACAGCCATTAGCGGACTCCCGCTTCATTCTTCAGCTTGCCGACCAGTTCGGCGGCGTCGGCGACCTTCACGCCGGCGCTGCGCTTGGCGGGCTCGGTGACCTTCAAGACTTGCAGACGCGGCTTGATGTCCACGCCGAAATCTTC